>JAGWTK010000544.1 GCA_028876035.1 Bacteroidota bacterium | reverse complement strand
TTGCTAACAAATGGGCCGCCTATCTCTGCGCTGCAGTTTCCGATGATCAGGGGTACATGCGCCTGTCGGCCCGCTTTATAGGCAGATTCCGCTGTTTCAACGACCAGTTTGCCGTCGAGGATCGGACCTGAGTAAATACGCCGTCCGGTACTGTCATTTTCCTGTCCACCATCAACGATAGCGTCTACGGAAAGTGCGCGCAATTGCTCCAATGCTTTCTCGTCCGTTGTTTCTATTTTGTGTTTGCGCGCAAAGTTTACGCCGATGGTTTCTGCAGAAGCGGGGTAAAGCGAATCTGCGTTATCCATGTTCAAAGGTCTGCCGGTGAGCACACCGTCTCGACCGCCACCGGATTCGCTGATGGCTTTTTGAAATAGCCCTCTCGCTGCAGGTATCGTTAACAATGAGTGTACAGAAACACCGCCGGCCGAGAAACCGAAAATGGTGACATTATTTTTGTCTCCACCAAAGGCGGTAATGTTTTGTTGTATCCATTTGAGTGCGGCGATTTGGTCCATGAACGCATAACTGCCTTTGAACTCATCGGGATGTTCTTTTGTGAGTGCAGGAAATGCAAAATGTCCAAGTCTGCCCAGCCTGTAATTGATTGTAACAAGTATCACCCCTTTTTTTGCAAATGCTTCTCCAGTTGAGCTACGATCATTTCCGCTGCCACCCGTAAACCCGCCGCCATGAATCCATACCATGACCGGAAGTTTTGATGTTGCCGTTGCCGATGATGCTGTCCATACGTTGAGGAAAAGGCAATCTTCCGATTGAACGGCAGTAGACCCGGGCCACGCTCTTTGCGGACAGCTTGCACATTCTTTGCTGGCATCGCGGATTTCTGTCCAGCCCTGCACCGGCTGTGGTGGTCTCCACCTGAATGCACCTACAGGCGGCGCCGCATAGGGGATACCTTTGAAGACAGATACGCCTTCTTTAGCATAGCCCTTTACCGGACCATCGGTCGTTATCACGGTTGGGTATGATTCGTCGACTGCGGAGGTCGATTGTTGGGCTAGACAGGGTTGAAAAATGCAGGCGGCTAATAGAGCTGGCAGTATTCTTTTCATTGTATCAGCGATTTTGGGCGATTTGAAATTTGACTCTTGTAAAGGTCTGCCGGATGTTCCGCTGATGGGGTAGATGGATTGCTTTTTCAGCTACCAAAATCCCCGATTGTTTTCGTGCTGAATATGAGGTCAGCGGATTTTGAATAATTTTATGGTAATAGTTCGAAGCATATGGACAATACCCGCCGGTTCAATACCATCCAGGAGTACAACGATTTTAACAACAATGAAACCCTGCATCCACTGGTAAGTGTCGTCGATTTGTCAAAAGCAAGCCCAAGAACGGGTTCGAAAATGTATTTTGGTTTCTATACCATTTTTCTGAAGGATGTCAAGTGCGGTGATATTGTGTATGGACGGCATACCTACGATTACCAGCAAGGCACGCTGGTGTTTATCGGACCTGGTCAGGTTGCTGGTATCAATAGTACAAATGATGTCTATCAGCCAAAAGGCTATGCCCTGATCTTCCATCCAGATCTGGTTCATGGCACTTCACTTGGCCGGCATATCGCAGGGTATAATTTTTTCGGTTACCAATCCAACGAAGCACTTCATTTATCGGAACGCGAAAGGAATATTGTGCTGGACTTATTTTCAAAAATAAAATACGAGCTTGAGCAGTCGATCGATAGATACAGCCGCAAGTTAATTGTGTCCAACATTGAACTCTTCCTGGAATATTGCCGGCGTTTTTACGACAGGCAGTTTATCACACGCGAGGTAGCGCACAAGAGCCTGGTTGATAAATTGGAAACTTTGTTGAATGATTATTTTGAATCCGACAAACCTCAATCCAATGGACTGCCCTCTGTTGCCTGGTGTGCCGGGGAATTGCATTTATCGCCGGGTTATTTTGGCGATTTGATAAAGAAGCAAACTGGGATGTCTGCACTGGATTATATACAGAGTAAATTGATCGAGGTTGCAAAGGAAAAAGTATTTGATCCGGAAAAAACAGTGAGTGAAGTTGCGTTTGAACTAGGATTTAAGTATCCGCAGCATTTTACCCGGCTCTTCAAACAGAAAGTTGGACAATCACCCGTTGAGTTCCGGACTTCGAAAAATTAATGACCTACTAACTAGGCAAACACATGATTTTTCGCTTGTACAAAAAGATTGTTATAAAAAAAGTCTTCGTTTGCGGACAAACGAAGACTTAACCCACCAAAAACTGGCAATTGTAGCCCCAGCCTTCCCAAAGTCGAACCAGATCTTGGAAGATTTGAGGACATTAGGGGACTTTAAGTGATAACATTGGCAAAAAGCGGAGATCAAATGTTCGACAGTTTTCTTGGGTCAGTAAAAATACTTCCCGGCCATACAACGTAACAGCCTGCGGAGAAAGACCTGCTGCGTTGTTTCTCCGCGACAAAAGTGCAGATTGATTTATACCTGTCAGAAAGAATACAGGTTCGCAATAATCGGAAATTCCACATTAAAATTCATTGCATCTATTCACCATTTGGTGAACCGGGAAAAATGCATGGTAAAATCATCTGTTCCTATGAATTAGAGCATGGGGCCGTTATATGATCGAGCACTGAACGCTGCCACTCTTTCCCTAGAACCCTATTGTTAAAATAAACGGAGCATGGGTAAAGTCGTCGGCGAACAGTACCGCAAAGGGTTGGGGCTAAAGAATTAAGATAATTGGAGTTGAAGAATAGTGGATAAAATAATAGGATATAGGTACAAAAGGAATGTGCCCTAGTAAATGCTCTTATCGGAAACTTGTGCTTTCA
>JAGWTK010000543.1 GCA_028876035.1 Bacteroidota bacterium | reverse complement strand
AAAAGCAAGCCTGGAGAGCCTGGCAAAATAAAAACCCGGCATGGTACAAGGAAAATGCTACCGATGAATGTCTTTGGGTAACGCCCGCTGGTGTTAGTAATAAAACGGATTGGGTAAAAACCGGCGCAAGTGCCTGCGATGTGCGTTCGTATGCGTTAGCTAATTATCAGCTGGTATCGCTCACTGATA
Source organism: Bacteroidota bacterium (assembly GCA_028876035.1). GTDB lineage: Bacteria > Bacteroidota > Bacteroidia > Chitinophagales > Chitinophagaceae > JACMLD01. The sequence goes on along the minus strand of JAGWTK010000543.1, from coordinate 2,634 downwards.
ATGTTGTTGTCATTACGTATACTGCAACGTTAGACGCGATCTGTGGCAATTTTAAGCTTCCCGGGAAAATGAGGGCCTCCGTAACCTATGTCAAAAGAAAAGGGAAATGGCTGGAAGCATTCTACATGGAAATGCCAATGGCTGATTAGTATATTGCACGAGAATTTCACAACATAAAAGCAATCAACGATGCGTTCCATAAGACTTATCCCTGCCGTTTTCCTGGTAATGATGGGAATCACCAGTTTTGGCCAGCAAGGAACCTTGAATATTAGAGGGATCTGGAAAATTGAGTCTGTGCAAATGGTAAAGCCCGATGGCAGCAACAGCACTACGATACCCCTGCAAAGCCAGGTGATATTTGCAAAATCATACTACAGTTTTTGCTGGACCAGCGATACGGTCACTGCACGTAGTTGGACAATGTCCGATAGCGCGAAACTGGCAAGAATGAATCAGACCATCGTCAATACAGGAACATACCATCAAAAAGGTTCGCTGCTAACTACGAAAGCCTCCTTTGGATTAAATCCAATGTTTACCAATGGAACTGCAACATTTTCTTGCAGTATGAGCAAGGATACACTCGTACTGAAAGGGCTGAGCGTATTTTCTGCCGGTCAAATTGCCCATCCTGTTTACGCCAGCGGGGCGCATTTCGTGACGAGATTAGTGAAGACTGGGCAGGCTGACTAAGCGTGAAGAATTAAGTAGGAATTAGCCGTTCAGTACATGCGTCAGACAACTAAGAACCTGGAACAGTGAACTAAAAACTTCTATTCTACTGATCATTCAGTATTGGCCGCACATGGCGTGCAAAATAGTTTTGGATTTCATCCAAGCTGAATGATATGAAGTTTTTTTTGGTATCTCTCTGTATGTTCATGGTTATTTTTATGTATGCGCAGGAATCGACCTCGCTGCGCGGTACCCTTACCGATGCCGGTTCGGGCATGCCCATTGTCGCTGCCAGTGTAAGCGTCGTTGGCTGGAAACAATCGCCCGGTTGCATTTCTGATTCTACCGGAAGTTTTGTGATAAGGTATTTGCCTCCTGGCCGATATACCCTGCAAGTGTCCTGTGTAGGATATGAAACCACGCTTATTCCGGAGCTGTTGATCACCGCTGGCAGGCAAACGGTGCTTGAACTTACCATTCGGGAACAGGTGAAATCCCTGGAAGAGGTGACAGTATCGCCACAGGTAAAAAAAGATCGTCCGTTGAACAATATGGCGGTGGCGAGTGCGCGTATGTTCAGTGTGGATGAAGCCAAACGCTACGCAGGCGGATTCGATGATCCATCACGGCTCGCGGGCTCTTTTGCCGGTGTAGCGAGCAATTCGGAGGAGAATGGGATCATCGTTCGTGGCAATGCACCGAAGTTCCTGCAATGGAAAATGGAAGGCGTGGAAATTCCCAATCCGAATCACTTTGGCGATCTCAAAACATTTGGCGGCGGTACACTCACTGCCCTTAGCAGCCAGATGCTGAGTAATTCCGATTTTTTTACCGGTGCTTTCCCGGCGGAATACAGCAACGCATTGTCCGGCGTATTTGATCTCAACCTGCGCACCGGTAATAACGAGCAACAGGAAAATACGTTCCAGGCGGGCATCATTGGCATTGATGCTGCTTCAGAAGGCCCGTTCCGCAAAAACGGTAAATCGTCCTATCTCTTCAATTACCGCTATTCGACGCTGGCATTGTTGTCGCCCCTGCTACCGGAGAATGCGAATACGCTCAAGTACCAGGACCTGTCGTTTAAATTGAACTTCCCCACCCGGAAGGCGGGCATATTTTCGATTTGGGGATTTGGCCTGGTGGATGCGGCCAATTCCAATCCAAAAAAGAACCAGGCCGACTGGAAATATGCGGAAGACAATGAAGACAGCCGGATCAAAGCTTCAACGATGGCAGCAGGTATAAGCCATAAGTATTTTTTCCGGCGAGGTGCTTCCGTTAAAACAACGCTGGCAATTACCGGGGGAGTGACCGAATGGAATACGGATAAGCAGGATGAGCAACTGAACTTTCATCCTAAAAACCGTATCTACAACAATAACTTCAACTTCGTTTTCTCTTCTGCCTACAATAAAAAACTTAGCCAGGCGCATACCAACCGCACCGGCTTGGTGATTACGGCTATGCAATACGATTTACGGATGCAGCAGGCACCTTCACCCGGCCAGGCAATGGTCGACATCGTGAACAACAAAGGCAATAGCGCACTCGTAACTGCTTACAGCAGTTCCCTCTTCCGTTTATCTGATCGGTACAAATTAAGCACTGGCATCAATGCAAACTGGTTTGCGCTCAATAACCATTACAGCATTGAGCCAAGATTGGGGATTACCCGTGCACTTTCTTCCAACCATTCAATAGCGTTTGCCTTTGGATTGCACAGCCGCCTGGAGCGATTGGGCTATTATTTTGCGAATGCACTGTCTACCGGCGAAAAAGCAGTTAACAAACAACTCGATTTTACCAGGGCATCGCATTGTGTGCTGAGCTACGACTGGAAGCTTTCGGAGCTGCTGCATTTTAAAGCGGAAGCGTATCTCCAGGATTTATACCGCGTTCCGGTGGTGGCAGACAGTTCGTTTTCGTTGCTGAATCTCAAGAGCGACTGGTTCT
>JAGWTK010000061.1 GCA_028876035.1 Bacteroidota bacterium | reverse complement strand
CCGGTACCCAGGTATTCCATTTGTACGCGAAACAACGGCTCTGCCGAAATGAGCTTATCGTATGCTGCGCCCAGTTTGAATCGATCAAAGTGCTGTGAAAAAAACTGCTGTAAACTCATCCCGTCCGTATCATACACAATTGTTTCATCCGTCAGTTGCAGATCCACGATGTGTTTCCAGCCACTGCAAAACCCGGGATAGCGAAGGGTGGTACGGATAAAATCGTCAGCGCTTTCCAGTCCGTACAAAGGAATATAACCCAGGGAATCGCGGTTGGGGTAATACGCCAGCGGACCGAGCCCGGGAATATTTACCGTGCGGTTGGATTGAAACAGGCTTTTATAATCAAGTGCCGCTGTTTTACCGTCTTGCCGGTATTGCGCACCCGCTTTTCCTGCCATCACTACATTGCGGGGATTCCAGCTGATTTTATAATGCCATGGGTTGTTATCGCTTTCGGGCGCAACGAGACCGCCGCAATGCGACGAAAACGATTTGATATGACCGCCATCGGCCTGGATGCGGCGGATCATTTCCAGGGCGCTCATATGATCGATGCCAGGATCTAGTCCCATTTCACAAAGAAACAGGAGCCCTTTTTCGCGTATCGCCGGCGCCAGCGCACGAATCGCATCGTCTGTATACGAAGCCGTGAGCAGGTGTTTACCAAATTGCAGGCAATCCTGCGCAAGTAGAAAATGAAGCGAAGGCGGCAGCAGGGAGATAACAATATCCGCTTCCTGAACAAGCAGCTGGCGCAGTACTCCATCCGTCACATTCAGCGCTACTGGTTTTACATGCGGCCATGCTTTTGTTTTTTCCGTTACGGTATGCGTATCGCCATCGGCCACAGTCATTGACCAATCGTAGCGTGCAGCGGCAGCAGCGAGGTAATCTATCAGGCAGGTGGCAGATTTACCTGCTCCAAATACAACCAGTTTTTTCATATGCCGGCTGCAAGATAGCAGTTTAAACAGAATACTGCTTTACTGAGCTGAAGAGGGAATGTCCAGTGAATCGGCCAGGATCAACAGTTCCTGCCTTTTGTATTCGTTTTTATCATCGCGGAAGCAGCGGGCTAACTCCTGCAGCAGAAAGCGGATAACCTGCTTCTTATGTATCGGGCGAAAAAAAGCAGGGTTGGAGCCTACCTCAATTTTTTTGAGATAAGCATCCACTTCTTTCTGCGTAAAGATGCTGCCTGAAACGGGGTCAACATAGAACTGCACGGCGGGTGGATTGGAGCTCGCCTGCCAGTCGTAGGCCACATCAAAATAGCCCAGTACAAACTGGTGGGGGATGCTTACTGCTTTTACGGGCACATCCAGCAGGTCAGTGAGGATAAGATAGAGAATGCCGTTCGACAAGGCATTGCCTTTTTTTGTCTCCAGCACTTTGTTCAGCAGAAAGTCATTGCTCTCCTCGTATTTTATTTCAGATCCTTTCAGGTTATAATAATTGTACAGGATAGTAGTCACAACGTTGATCTGCTCCAGCGGAGTAAGATAACTGTTCAGTTCAAGCCAGATGTTCCTGCGCATCTTGTCGATCTCCGCATATACGTCACCGGTAGACAATTCGGGATAGAAATATTTTGACACCAGCAGTGCACCCGTTAACAGATCGGGATCGGGATGCCGGTTCCAGTCATTAAACTCATCCGTAAGATCACGGAAATGCAGGCGATGGATCAGTAGTTCGATGCGTTCCTGTACTACATTCACCGGTGTTGTTTCCCAAAGATGTTCCAGGTTGGGGATAATGCCTTTCCCAAATGAAATGATGCGGTTGCTCACCGTATCGAAGACTTCTTCATCGGGGTCATCAATGAGGTGAAAGAGTGCTGATATTTCCCTGGTTTCTTCCATAAGAGTGGTAACTGCACAGCCAATGCCATTTACAAGACGATGACTTTTGCCGTTTATTGTGTTGGAATGACACCTAAATTTCGCAGCAACACACGGTTTATCCTGCTGCAAATTATCCACAGGTGTGCAGAGCAGGCCACGTAACCTGCTCCTGAAACAAATTTTGCTTCGGGTTAGCTGGCTTTTTTCTTACGGAAAGATTTTTTGGGAGGATTCGCTTTGAGCTCTTCAATCACCGCCTTTACCTCTTCGATCGTTAAATCGGCTACGCGTTCCTGTTGCTCCTTGCTGAGCTTGTAGTTACGAAGACCTTGTTTTATATACGGACCATACGGTCCGCGCAGCAACTGTATTTTTTCTTTTTCAAATACCTTAATGGTTCGCTGTTCTTTGGCCGCCCGTTTTTCAACAATGATCGGATGCGCTTCATCCAGTGTTACCGTGTAAGGATCAAATTCTTTACCCAATGAATAAAACTTTCCGTCGTGTGCAATGTAAGGGCCGAAACGTCCGATATTTACCGTTACGTCCTTGTCTTCGAACTGGCCGAGATTGCGCGGCAGTTTGAACAATTCCATTGCTTCATCCAGCGAAATCGTTTCAATACTCTGCGTCGCCTTCAACTTTGCAAAGCGGGGTTTCTCTTCATCGTCCTGCGCACCGATCTGCACCATGGGGCCATAACGGCCCATCCTTGCGATCACAGGTTTACCACTGGCAGGATCCGTACCCAGGGCTCTTTCACCTTTGGCGCGTTCGGCCGTTTCCAGCGTTACTTCAATGTTGGCGTGGAATGGCTTGTAAAAATCGTCCAGCATTTTGTTCCACTTCATCTTGCCTTCGGCCACCTTATCAAACTCCTCTTCGATCTCCGCGGTGAAACTGTAATCCATAACGGACTGAAAATGCTGTTTCAGGAAATCGGTTACTACCATACCCAAATCAGTCGGAAATAACTTGCCGCGTTCTGCACCGGTATTTTCTGATTCCTGTTCTTTGAGCAATTCATCTTTTTTAGTGAGCCGCAGTACCTGGAACAAACGTGGCGTTCCTTCTTTATCGCGCTTCTCTACATAATTCCTTTTTTGGATAGTAGAAATGGTCGGAGCGTACGTACTCGGTCGGCCGATGCCCAGTTCTTCCAGTTTTTTTACCAGTGAAGCTTCAGTATAACGGGGAGCAGGCCTTGAAAAGCGTTCTGTAGCCAGCATCTCCTTAAAATCCAGTTTTTGCTTTTCTTTCAGCGGCGGGAGCATTCCTTCTGTATCCTCTTCTTCCTCATCGTCGTCTTTTCCTTCGAGGTATACTTTCAGGAAGCCATCAAATTTCATAACCTCACCGCTGGCGCTCAGCTGTTCCTTATTGGTACTGATGTCGATCTTTGCAGTGGTTTTTTCAAACTCTGCATCGCTCATCTGGCTGGCGATGGTGCGCTTCCAAATCAATTCATATAGTTTACGCAGGTCGGCATCTTCTACTGTCCGGTTCTCCATGTACGTAGGCCGGATGGCTTCATGCGCTTCCTGTGCACTTTCATTTTTGTTTTTGAATGCCCTCGGCTGGTAGTACTCCTTGCCATAAGAGCCTTTGATCTCAGTTTCGATCATGGCAGTGGCCGTATCGCTCAGTGCAACACTGTCGGTACGCATATAGGTAATCTTACCACTTTCGTACAGTTTTTGCGCGAGCAGCATTGTACGGCTCACAGAGTAACCCAGCTTTCTGCTTGCTTCCTGCTGTAGGGTAGAAGTCGTAAAAGGGGCGGCAGGCGTTCTTTTAGTTGGTTTTACGGTGATGTCGGCAACGGTATAGCTGGCACCTTTGCAGCTTTCAAGAAATTTACCCGCGTCTTCTGCCGATGCAATTTTAGACGGACCTTCTGCCTTAAATGTAATTTTCTTGCCGTTTACATCATTGGCAATAAAAAATGCTTCGACTTTATAGGTGCTTACGGCTGTGAAATTGTTGATTTCCCTTTCTCTTTCTACAATCAGACGAACGGCTACACTCTGCACGCGACCCGCACTGAGGCTTCGTTGCATTCCGATTTTGCGCCATAATACGGGACTGAGTTCAAAACCCACGATGCGGTCGAGGATACGACGTGCCTGCTGGGCATTCACCAGGTCCATATTGATCGTGCGGGGATTCTGCACCGCTTTTTTAATAGCGGGTGCCGTGATCTCGTGAAAAACAATGCGCTTGGTAGTTTTCGGATCGAGGCCAAGTACTTCCGCCAAATGCCATGAAATACTTTCTCCTTCACGGTCCTCATCCGATGCGAGCCATACTTCGGTACTTTTTTTTGCGATGCTCTTCAGTTCCTTCACCACTTTTTCTTTCTCTTCCGGAACAATATAGCGGGGTGCAAATTTATTGTTGAGGTCGATCCCCATTTCTGATTTCTCCAGGTCGCGGATATGGCCATAACAACTTTTAACCTCGAAATCTCCACCCAGGATCTTCTCGATGGTTTTTGCTTTTGCCGGTGACTCTACAATCAATAAATTCTTGGCCATAGTGGATTATCTGCGGTTTTTGACAGGTGCGACGGGGTGCAAGTTTAGTGTATAACGCTGAAACCAGCAAATTGGTACATGGTGCAGTATGAGTGTGAACGTCTTATGCAATGCCTGTTGAGCAAATCGTTTCGTTCCATCTCTCCATTCCGCACAAAGAGTTCCCTTCTGATGTCGAAAAAAAATTATCTTCATTATTAAGTCATGACGCCGCAACCTGGATATACGATTTTTCCGCTGGGCGATGCTGCCGCAACACTCGACCTCGGCAACAGTATCAACCCCTTTTTGAACGATAAAGTGATTGCTACCCGCAACTGGATGCTCGCAAATCCCATTGCCGGGCAGCTCGATATTATTGTCGCCTACAGTTCGCTTACTATAATATATGATCCGGCGGCGGTCCGCAAAAGTTTGCCGGCAGCTGCGACGGTTTTCGAACAGGTTAAAGGGCATTTAGCGACCGCTTTTGAAAAATCTGTTTTGCCGCAGGAAAGCGATGCACCGGTCATCCGCATTCCGGTTTGTTATGCCGCTGAATTTGCCCCTGATCTTCCTTTGTTGTCGGCAGAGAAAAGCCTGACCATGCAGGAGATTATCGATTTGCATACGGCACCTGTGTATCGGGTATACACCATCGGTTTTCTGCCGGGCTTTTGTTACCTCGCTTCATTGCACGATAAACTCGTAACGGCACGCAAACAAGCCCCGGTTCCGGTGGCAGCAGGAAGTGTTGGCATTGCAGGCGCCCAAACCGGCATCTACCCGATGAATAGTCCGGGCGGCTGGAACATAATCGGCCGTACGCCCATACAATTATTCAATGCATCGTCCGAAGGACTGGTAAAACTGAAACCGGGTGATCGCGTGCAATTTTACAGCATCAGTAAAAAGGAAATGCGCATCGGCTGGCTGGAAGAAGGCCTGATAGGCTGACCGTTGTGCAGTAACTACTGAACTAATTTTTTTATGTCCATTTCAATCATCAAACCAGGCATATTAGATACCGTACAGGATATGGGGCGCTTTGGCTTCGGAAGCCTGGGCATCAATTGTGGCGGGGCGATGGATCGGTATGCAGCTGCACTGGGCAATATGCTGGTAGGCAATTCGCCCGACGACGCCGTACTTGAAATGCATTTTCCCGGTCCGCAAATCCTTTTTGAACAGAATGCACTCATCAGTATCACCGGCGCGGATTTCAATGCTGCACTTAACGACGAGTTCCTGCCGCGCTGGACTCCATTGCTGGTGAGAAAGAATACCATTCTCCATTTCCCGAAATGGCAATGGGGCAGCAGGGCCTATCTTTCGCTGCACGGCGGTATTTGTGCCGATGACTGGCTGGGTAGTTACAGTACCAACCTCAAAGCTGTTGCCGGCGGATTCCGCGGACGGAAACTGGATAAAGGAGATGAACTGGCAACCAGGGAAAGCGTCATCTACTTTCCGGCACTGCTCCATCCCTCAAAAGACCTGCGAAAGCTGCGCTGGACAGCATCTACCGGTGATGTATATGCGAATACGGAATTGATCCGGATCGTACGCGGACATGAGTTCAACTGGCTGGAAGAAACATCACAAACTGCATTATTGGAGGAGCGGTTTGTTATACATCCCTTCGGTGACCGCATGGGGTATCGTTTGCAGGGGCCGCGGTTAACGGCCAATAGCCAGCATGAACTTGTTTCATCGGGTGTAAGCTTTGGAACCCTCCAGGTTCTGCCCAATGGGGAATTGATAGTGCTGATGGCCGATCACCAGACGACCGGCGGCTACCCCCGGCCCGGTCATGTAATTTCTGCAGACTTGCCCAAACTGGCGCAGCTCCGGCCCGGACAACCAGTACGCTTCGCGGAAGTGAGCATTGCTGAAGCGGAACGCCTCTACTTTGAGCGCCACCGCGAAATGGATATTCTAAGGGCAGCCTGTGCAGCAAAACTCAATGAACTCGTATGCCAAGGATAGACATCAACTGTGATATGGGCGAAAGCACGTCGCTCCATGCATACCATATCGACCAGGACCTCGCCCTGCTTCCCTGGCTCAGCTCCATCAACCTCGCGTGCGGGTTTCATGCGGGTGATGCGTACACCATGCACCAGCTAACCGATGCTGCGCTGTCGGCCGGCATAGCCATTGGGGCGCATCCCTCCTTTCATGACCGTGAAAACTTTGGCCGGAGCAATCAGCAATTATCACCGGTGCATGTCTACGACATTATAATTTATCAGCTGGGTGCATTAAATGCCTTTCTGCGCGTGAATGGCACCCGGCTTCATCATGTGAAACCCCATGGCGCACTTTACAATATGGCTGCTAAAGATGGATTGATGGCCGATGCCATCTGCCGGGCCATTAAAGATTTCGATGATAGATTGATTGTATACGGACTCAGCGGAAGCGCACTGATTACATCCGCGGAGTCGATGGATCTACAGGGCGCTTCTGAAGTTTTTGCCGATCGCAGCTACCAGGACGATGGAACACTTACACCCAGGAGTCATCACGGCGCTTTGATAGAAGACGAGGCGGCCGCTATTGCACAGGTACTGCAAATGATACAGCGTGGCGTTGTGACGTCTGTAACCAGCAGGACAATTCCGGTAAAAGCCGATACTGTTTGCATTCATTCCGACGGTAAACATGCACTGGCATTTGCCAGGCAGATTTTTGAAACCCTACAACAGCACCATATTGAAGTTGCCAGCGCTTAAGGATAACCGTTGGATCGCCTGGATGCGGCGGATCAACCCCGGCCGGGGAGGAGCCGTGATAGGGGCAGCGTTCCTGATGGCCAATTCTTCGATTGGTCCGGGCTTTCTCACCCAAACCTCCGTTTTTACTCAGCAATTGCTCTCGAGCATGGGCTTTGTGATACTGGTGGCCGTATTGCTCGACCTCGGTGCCCAGCTGAATACATGGCGCGTACTAACCATGTCAGGAGCGCGCGCGCAGGACCTGGCCAATCAACTCTTGCCCGGACTTGGCTACTTGCTGGCATTCTTAATTGTACTCGGCGGCTTTGCTTTTAATATCGGAAACATTGCGGGTTGTGGACTTGGCGTGAATGTGCTCACCGGCTGGTCGTTTCAAACCGGCGCGGTGCTGAGTGCGGTAATCGCGCTGGGTTTATTCTGGTTAAAAGAAATCGGGCGCATGCTGGACGGGTTTACAAAGATCCTTGGCATCGTAAAAATCGGGCTGACTATTTTCATTGCCATCAGCGCCCATCCGCCCGTATTGGAAGCCATCCACCGGAGTTTTGTACCTGCGCAGCTGAACAGCCTTTCAATTGTTACCATCGTTGGAGGAACCGTAGGTGGCTATATTACCTTTTCCGGTGCGCACCGCCTGCTCGATGCAGGCATCAGCGGCCCTTCCCAACTTGCAAAAGTGAACCGGAGTGCACTGAGTGGCATATTGATATCAACGATCATGCGCTATGTATTGTTCCTGGCGGTGCTGGGCGTTGTCGTAACGGGTGTGCCACTCGACGCATCCAATCCTGCGGCTACTGTATTTGCTACGGCGGCCGGTGAAATCGGCCTGCGGATATTCGGTATCGTACTCTGGAGTGCCGCCATTTCCTCCGTACTCGGCGCTGCCTATACGTCTGTTTCCTTTGTGAAAACCTTTCATCCATCCATCGCCCGGCACGAGCGCTGGTGGATTTCCGGTTTTATCGTTTTGTCGGCAGCCATTTTTGTTGTTGTGGGAAAGCCAAAAGAACTGCTTGTTGCCGCCGGGGCCATCAATGGACTTATTCTGCCACTATCCCTGTCCGTTATATTGATTGCATCGGCGCAAACAAGGCTGATGAAAGGATACCGTCATCCACGCTGGATGCAGGCTGCCGGTTGGATGGTCGTTGCGGTGATGGGTTGGATGGGTATACGATCCCTGCTGGAGTTGTTCCCTTAAGCCTGTTCCCGGCCGGATGAATATTTCTTGTTGCGCTTTAGCGTTTCCTTTGCAATTTACTGCGGGCAATGACCGTTATTTGCCTGTTCCTTCTCCAACTTCTATCGGGCAAATCTACTTGCAACCTTTATTGTAATTATTTACCAATGGCTACAACTATGGCTAACAGCGACAATCGCCGTGAGGAAGGACTGTACACCTACGACAGCTTTACCGGCAACGGCAAAACGGAAAAACAATCCGGTTTTTTGTGGTGGTGTTCAGGTGCCCACCAGGAACTGCTGCGGCAGTATCCTTCGGAGCATAGCAAATACGCAGGACTTGGTGGCGTGATAATGGCCACTTTTGTATTGGCAGCTATCTCTTCAGGATATGCGCTGTACAGTATTTTCGGCAATATCGCCTTGGCACTCGTTTTCGCCCTGATCTGGGGTGCCATCATCTTCAATTTCGACCGCTTCCTGGTTTCTACCATGCGTAAATATGGACTAAGTAAAAAGAAACAGTTGTGGATGGCTGTGCCCCGGCTGTTATTGGCTTTGCTGATTGGGGTAACCATTGCCCGTCCGCTGGAGCTAAAAATTTTTGAGAAGGAAATCAACACGCGCGTCGCTCAAAATATACACAACAAAGTGCTGCTGAACGACAGCTTGCTGCAGCGCGAATCGGAAAGAGAACTACAATCTGCTACTGCTGAACGAAACCGCCTGCTACAGCGAAAGTCAGCAATTGAAGACACCCTGCACCGGTTGCAGCAATCTTACGTGCAGGAAGCCGATGGCACGGGTGGTTCTGGTCAAAGGGGCATTGAATCACTAACAAGACTGAAGATGGACGCGTATCAAAACCTGTTGCGGCAGTCGGCCCCCGAATTAGTGCAGTTACAAACAGGTATCATGGCACAGGATAGTATCGTTGCATTTAACCGCGCAGGTATGGAAGAGAAGCGCAGAAGGTATGAGGCGGCCGTAAAGGAGAATGTAGGTTTTCTTGAACGTAACAAGGCTTTGAGTGATTTAGCAGCAGAAGAACCGAGCGTTTGGCTCGCGGGTCTCATGATTTCACTGTTGATTATTCTTATTGAAATAGGCCCGGTATTGTCCAAACTTATCATGCAGGTAGGGCCGTATGATATTGCGCTGGCGAAAGAGGAGCTGGTGCAGATGGCTGCTTCGGAAAATGAGATAAGACGCGATAAAGAAGTTACGTATGCAAAACGTAAGCGGTTTTATGAAAGTCAGCAGGAGGTTTCCGCCAACTTAAGCGAAAAAATGAAGGCACTGCAGCAAAAGCATATTGATGAAGAATTGGAGAAATGGGAGCGGGGTGAATGGAATCCCAAAGATCACCGGGCCAGCATGGACGAAGTGATGCGAAAATTAAAGGAACGTTACCAATACCGCGAAGAAGATGGTTTGTAGAATGATTCCAGGCGTTTATCCGAACAAATTCTGACAGATGCCGGCGGTGCATGAATTGTCATGATAACATGTAAAAACCTGAATTGATTTCGATCATCTTCATGAACAAACGGGGAAAAATCAGCTACCGATCATTGTGAGTTAAAATATTTTTAATTTATGTTTGGGATGCAAAACCATTTGCAACCCGTCCAATGTCCAAATCTTGATCCGGTATTCATTGAAAGCTATCCAAATCCTAACGTTAAAACCAGGTGGAAATTCCAAATTCCCATTGAAAAACAACCTTCGCCGGTTGTTTTTTCTTTTAGCAACTATCCCTCAACCATATCAACCCCGCCAGGCAAATGCCTGGCTTTTGTTTTTAATGGAAGAGTACCAGTAAGTAGACCGCGATGATGCAGGCGCTGGCTGCCAATCCCTTTTTCCAGTTGAATTCGGGGCGTTTGTGCATGAGCAGGTAATTCAGGAAAAGATGGATGACGATGGCTAACAGGAATACCAGGGCGCCGTCTGTTCCATAGTTTTTACCTGCATAACCCAATGCGAACGTGGCCGCGAAAAATAACAGCATTAGGATAACAAAGAAGAGCAGGTTGAGGAGGATGAGCTTTTTCAATTGAAAGGTGTTAGGCGTTAGGTGATGAGCATTAGCGACTAATAGCTATAAGCCAATAGCCAAAAAGCTAGCCCTTCAGCCATCCATCCCGGTCGTCCGGTGCAAATTTCCAGGGAGCAAAATTGTTCTCGGTATTGCTGAACATGCCATTCCATTCCTGGGGTGCATTGCTTTCTTCCATGATGAGGTTGCGACGAAGCTCAAGAATAATTTCAAGCGGACTGATGCTCACAGGACATTCCTGTACACAGGCGTTACAGGTGGTGCAGGCGCGCAATTCTTCAACGGAGATATAGTCGTGCAAGAGGGATTTGTTATCAGGCTGAAATTGGCCGTTATTCGCGCGGATGTTTCTTCCGATTTCTTCTGCCCGATCCCGCGTGTCCATCATGATTTTTCGCGGCGAAAGCTTTTTGCCGGTGATATTGGCCGGACAGGCTGCCGTACATCTACCGCATTCCGTGCAGCTATAGGCATCCAGTATATTCCGCCAGCTCAAATCCCTGACATCCTTTGCACCAAAAGACACCGGTGCTGCAGCTTCCGCGGGTGCAAGTTCTGGTTGCATCGCATATAGTACCTCCTGCTGTATGGCGGGCATATTGTGCATTTGTCCCATCGGCTCCAGCCTTGCATAATAAGCATTCGGGAACGCGAAGAGGATATGCAGGTGTTTGCTATAGGGCAAATAATTCAGGAAGGCCAGTATGCCTGCGATATGTAACCACCAGCAGCTGCGTTCGATGACTGTTAAAGTTTCAATGCTCATACCGTTTAGCAAAGGATGCAGGAGTGAAGAGAACAGAAAATTTCCGGTCAAGTGCTCACTGTAATGCGCTGCGCCTTTTTCCTGTAACAGGGTGTCGCAGGCATTCATGGTAAGAAAGAGCGTCATCAATATAATTTCGGCGATTAGGATATAATTGGCATCGCTGCGTGGCCAGCCATTCAGATCGGGGTGAACGAGTCGTTTCACCTTTACCAGGTTTCTTCTTGCCAGGAAGGCAATACATACCAGCAAAACGCCGACTGCCAAAAATTCAAACGCATTGATAAGAAATCCATAGAACGAACCTATCCAGCCCAGGAAAAGACGGTGTGTGCCTAAAATGCCGTCCAGCACAATTTCCAGTACTTCCAGGTTGATAATAATAAAGCCCGCATAGATCACAAAATGAAGGATGGCTACCATCGGGTTTTGAAACATTTTTTTTTGCCCGAATGCCAGTAGGAGGACGTTGCGCCAGCGGGCTGGTGTATTATCAGTATAGCCCCCCTCTTTGCCTAGTAAAATGTTCCGGCGAATGCGCAGGATATTCCTGGTGAACAGCCAGACTGCAAGCCCCAGCATCAATACAAAAGCGGCCTGGAAAATAAATTGCATGGCAAAACTTTGTACTGGCTAAATTAACGGATTTGCGGGGAGTGTGCGGTTTTGTTGTATTTTGTTTTCCAAAACGGAAGGATTGGAAACGGCGAAAAATTATATTCTCGACCAGGCAACCGCAGCAAAAAAACTGCGCCGCATGGCTTACGAAATTGTGGAGAACAACGACGGGGAAAAGGAGATTGTCCTGGCGGGTATCCGCAACAGCGGAACCGTAATGGCAAAAAACATACAAAAGCTGCTGGCAGAAATCAGTAGTATCCGGACTGAGCTCTACACCATAACCCTCGACAAGCATATGCCCGACGACGTGGTGCTGAGCAAGCCGGGAGATTTCAATGATAAAGTTATTGTGGTGATCGACGATGTGGCCATGAGCGGAAAAACCCTTCTGTATGCGATGAAACCTTTCCTGGGTTTTCATCCCCGTAAAATTCAGACACTGGTATTGGTGGAAAGAAGCCATAAAACCTTCCCGGTGCAACCGGATTATGTAGGGTTATCCATTGCAACAACACTCCAGGAACATATCTACGTGGAGGCTGCTGGCGACACGATTACCGGCGCCTACCTCGAGTAAGCCTGCCTCATTTATATTACCTTCGCGGCATGACCAATGAAACAGCTGTTGCTGAAAAGCTCCTGCAGGTAAATGCAGTAAAACTAAGTCCCACACAGCCCTTTACCTGGGCAAGTGGCTGGAAAAGCCCCATTTATTGCGATAACCGCAGGGTATTGTCTTTCCCCTATGTACGCGAGTTTATTAAATCTGAAATAAGCAATACTATCTTTTCGGCTTTCCCGGATGCGGAACTGCTTGCGGGTGTTGCTACGGCAGGTATTGCCTGGGGAGCACTAAGTGCCGATCAGCTCAAACTGCCTTATATCTATGTTCGTCCCAAACCAAAGGAACACGGGTTGGGCAACCAGATCGAAGGATTCTATGAAAAAGGGCAGAAAGTGATTGTGGTAGAAGACCTGATTTCCACCGGCAAGAGCAGTCTGCAGGTAGTGGACGTACTAAAGGCTGCTGGCCTGGAGGTGATGGGTATGGTGGCCATTTTCAGTTATGGATTCCCGGTAGCCGTCGAAGCCTTTGCCGCAGCAGGGGTGCCGTTTAAAACGCTCACCAATTACGAAACCTTGATCAAACTCGCCGTGCAAAAGGGCACCGTAGACCCCGCCCAGCAGCAGGTTTTGTTAAACTGGCAGGCCGACCCTTCCAAATGGCAGGGAGTTTAGTTATTTTTGGATCAAACAATATTACCATGAAAAAAATACTGGTACTGCTGAGCTTTATAGTGGGCACGGCGATCGCTGCAAACGCGCAAAAAGCACAAACTGTAACCATCAAAACACCCACCGTTCAATGTGAGTCCTGCAAAACCAGGATTGAAAACATGCTGGCTAGGGAAGAAGGGGTGGCGAAGGCAGTGGTGAATTATAAAAACAAGACCACAAAAGTTACTTTCTGGACAGAGCGAACCAATATTGAAAATGTAAAAACAGCCATTGCGAATGCAGGCTATGATGCCGACGATGTGACCGCCAATCCTGAAGCCTACAAGAAATTACCCCAGTGCTGCAAGAAGCCGGAAGATGGGGGTGGAATGAAGAAATAAGATTGTAGGTTTGATAACATTGAAGCGCCCTCCGGGCGCTTTTTTTTTGACACATGGGGGAAAGTGCTAAGTAGTAAGTTTTAAGTAATAAGTCTGTTGAGTAAGCCCGGGCGTTTTAGTGGCGAAGCGAGCAGACTTAAAACTTACTACTTAGAACTTAAGACTCCCTTAAAAATGTAGATCCAGCTTTTGCTCACCTTCGTAGTGTACCGGCAGTTTCATGGTAAGCCCGCCACGACTGACGCGTGCAAACCCTTCCAGTTTAACCTTCACCGAGCCGGATAAAACGGCGCTAAGCGCGTTGCTAAAAACCTGCTTTGTTTCCAGTTTCATCGACACAGGAATGAGGAAACTATCCCTGGCCGGGATGGCGATCGCTGTGTCGAGCATTGTCTTGCCTACATACCTGTCATTGATAAAAACGCCCACTTCCCCCTGCTTCAATTTCATGGGATACGGATTGGGGTTGTAGTATTTGATGTCTGCCGATACGGCAGATTCATTGGTCCCGATATCAGCCATCCGGATATTCTCAACGCCGGCGTATTCGGGTAGAAGCGGCTGCTTGCAGCTGGTCAGCAGCCCCAGGACCAGCAGGGTGGGGAGGACGAATTTTTTCATACGCTAAGTACGCAGAATACTTTCAAATTTCATGCTGGTGCAGAATACCTGCCTAAACCCGAACAAAAAACCGTACTAAAAAAGATGGGA
>JAGWTK010000060.1 GCA_028876035.1 Bacteroidota bacterium | reverse complement strand
TTTGTCGATCGCCGTAAGTAGTACCGGGCCCGGGGACATTTATATTGAATCGTTTAATTACTTTTGGGCGCCTAATGGCGTAAACCGGAATTATGGATGTTATTGTGGACAAGCAGCTCACGCTGCAGGATTGCAACGAAGTATTATTCAACGGCGGAAAGCTTACACTGGCTGATGCTGCACTGGCACGCGTAGATGCCAGTCACCAGTTCCTCAAAAAATTCTCCAAAAACAAGCTGATCTATGGCATCAATACCGGCTTCGGCCCGATGGCGCAGTACAAGATCAGTGAAGAGAATGCCAACCAGCTTCAGTACAACCTCATCAGAAGCCACTGTTCCGGCGGGGGCGCCCTGCTGGAGCCATTGTATGTAAAAGCGCTGATGTTAGCCCGCCTGGGAAGTTTGATACAGGGGTATTCCGGCGTGCATACCGATACCATCCAGCTGATTGTTGATCTGATCAATAAAGACGTTTATCCCTGTATCTACGAACACGGTGGGGTTGGTGCCAGTGGTGACCTTGTTCAGTTGGCCCACCTTGCATTGGTATTGATTGGCGAAGGCGAAGTAACCTACGAAGGAAAGCTGCAGGCAACGGCCGATGTATACAAGAAGCTTGGTATCCAGCCATTGAAAATATACATGCGGGAAGGACTGGCCATATTAAATGGTACTTCGGCCATGACCGGCATCGGACTCGTAAACATCATCGAAGCGAAAAAATTACTTAACTGGTCGGTGACTTTATCGGCCATGACCAATGAAGTGGTAGAAGCTTTCGATGATCATTATTCGCATGAGCTGAACAGCGTAAAAAAGCACGAAGGCCAGCAATGGGTAGCAGCGATGGAAAGGGCGATACTGAAGGACAGCAAAATGATCCGCAGCCGTTCGCAGCATTTGTACCAGCCGGAGAAGATCAACCAGGAAGTGTTTGAAGACAAAGTGCAGGAATACTATTCGCTGCGCTGTGTAAGCCAGGTGCTGGGGCCTGTCCGTGATACCATTCAGCAGGCAGAGATCGTGCTGGTGAATGAACTGAATTCTGTCAACGATAACCCCGTGATTGATGTGGCCAACCAGAACATTTTTCATGGCGGTAATTTCCACGGCGATTATGTTTCGCTGGAAATGGACAAACTCAAAATTGCCGCGACCAAGCTATCGATGCTGGCGGAGCGACAATTGAATTACCTCTTGAACGATAAGCTGAACCAAAAGTTTCCACCTTTTGTTAACCTGGGTGTACTCGGTTTCAATTTCGGCGTACAGGGGATGCAGTTTGCAGCCACGTCCACGGTAGCAGAAAACCAAACCCTCAGCTACCCGATGTATGTGCATAGCATTCCAAACAACAACGATAACCAGGACATTGTGAGCATGGGTTGCAATGCCGCCAATATGACCCGCCGGGTGGTGGACAATAGTTTTGAAGTGCTGGCCATCCAGGCGGTAGCATTGCTGCAGGCTGTGGATTATTTGAAGTGTACGGATCGGTTGTCTTCATTTACCCTGAACATGTACCAAAAAATCCGGGCCATCTTCCCGATGTTCGTTGAAGACCGCCCGATGTACAAAGAACTGAAGCAACTGAAACAATATTTATTACAGCAGGAGCAGATTTTGCCCAAACTGGGTTAGCGAATTTCAATTAAGGATCGTCATTCCTGCGAAAGCAGGAATCCCATGAACCAGATCCTGACATTATTTTGACCGTAGCATATCGTCCAACAAAAACAAGCCGTCATGAACTGTGCACTGGTAACCGGTGGATCAAGAGGAATTGGAAGGGCCATTTGCGTTAAACTGGCTTCCATGGGTTATTATGTGCTGGTCAATTATAAAGGCAATGAAACCGAAGCAGCCAATACCATCGCATTGTTGAAAGCCGCCGGCGGTGACGGCGAGTTACTGCAGTTTGATGTGGGGAAGAAGGAGGACATTGCACAAAAGCTGGGTGCCTGGCTCGAAGCCCATCCAACAAAAAAAATTGAGGTGCTGGTCAATAATGCGGGGATCAAAGACGACGGGTTGATGGTATTTATGAAAGACGAGCAATGGGAGGATGTATTGCATACCAGCCTGGACGGGTTTTTCTATGTTACCCGCCAGCTGCTGAACCACATGCTGCTGAACCGGTATGGCCGTATCATCAATGTGGTTTCTTTATCGGGTTTGAAAGGGATGGCCGGACAAACGAATTATTCAGCCGCCAAAGCGGGCGTGATTGGCGCTACCAAGGCCCTGGCCCAGGAAATAGGCCGGCGGGGCATTACGGTCAATGCCGTGGCACCGGGTTTTATCCGGACGGATATGACTGAGGGGCTGGATGAAAAAGAACTTTCCAACCTGATACCTGTCAGGCGTTTTGGTCAGCCGGAAGAAGTAGCGCACGCCGTTGGATTTCTCGCCAGTCGGGAAGCCGCCTATATCACCGGGGAAACCATTTCGGTAAACGGCGGATTGTATTCTTAAGCAGCTCCGTGAAGCCACACCTGTTTTGGCTCAACAAATGTTTTCCATGCGGCTGTTTCTGCCGCTGAACAATCACTGATTAGTAATTTTGGGGTATCAGCAACATTGTATTAATATGCACCTGCTGCCAATGGTTATGCCGTTGAACTGAGCGTAGCCCGTCCGACCAGCCGGGCGGGCAAGGATGTTTGGACACGTGATGCTGCTGGTAAAAAAATAAAAGTCTGCCGGTTTGTTCCCGGCCTCTTGTATGAACAGAGTAGTGATAACAGGATTGGGAATCTATTCCTGCCTTGGTAAGAACCTGGCCGAGGTGAAAGATTCGTTGTATGCGGGTAAATCGGGTATTGTGTTCGATCCCGACCGCAAAGAATTTGGTTACCGGAGTGCGTTGACCGGCATGGTGGATCGGCCCAATCTGAAGGGGCTGCTCGACCGCCGCGCGCGGGTGATGCTGCCTGAACAGGGCGAATACGCATATATGGCAACGTTAGAAGCACTTGCCAATGCGAAAATGGATCAGGATTATATCGACAGCAAAGAAGTGGGCATCATATACGGCAATGACAGTTCTGCTGAAGCGGTGATCAGTGGTATCGATTTGATGCGGGAGAAAAAAGACAATACACTGGTAGGTTCGGGTTCCGTGTTTCAAACAATGAACTCAACCGTAACAATGAATCTCGCTACGATCTTCAAGCTGAAGGGTATCAATTTTACAGTGAGTGCGGCTTGTGCGAGTGGTTCTCACGCTATCGGGCTCGGATATCATTTTATAAAGTCGGGCTTGCAGGAGTGTATTATCTGTGGCGGTGCACAGGAGATTAATAAATTTTCCATGGGCAATTTCGATGCCTTGTCGGCGTTTTCGGTGCGCGAGGCGGAGCCCACAAAAGCATCCCGTCCTTTTGACCGCGATCGGGATGGATTGATTCCAAGCGGCGGCGCTGCAACCGTGATATTGGAAAGTCTGGAATCGGCTCTAAAAAGAGGTGCTCCTATTTTGGGAGAAGTGTTGGGCTATGGTTTTTCATCGAACGGAGCGCATATCAGTAACCCAACAGTGGATGGACCGGTACGCGCACTGACCATGGCATTGAAAGATGCGGGTATTGCTGCGGATCAGGTGGCTTATATCAATGCGCACGCCACCTCTACGCCGGCAGGCGATGCCAGTGAGGCGAAAGCGATTGATCAGGTTTTTGGCCAGTCGCGCCCCTTTGTGAGTTCAACAAAATCGATGACAGGGCATGAATGCTGGATGGCAGGTGCGAGCGAAATTGTATATTCGATGTTGATGATGCAGCATGGATTTATTGCACCCAACATCAATTTTGAAAACCCGGATGAAGATTCTGCGAAACTCAACATCGCGAAAACTACCATAAATAAAGAATTTGAAATATTTTTGTCGAATTCTTTTGGCTTTGGGGGAACCAATTCGTCCCTGATCGTTAAAAAGTGGACCTGATAAACTACTGCATATGACGAACGAAAACATTATCCTGAAAATAAACGAATTTCTCACCGACGAGTTTGAGGTAGAAGCCGGAAGTATTACCCCGGAGGCCAATCTGAAAAAAACACTCGATCTCGATAGCCTCGACTATATTGATTTGGTGGTAGTGGTGGAAAGTAATTTCGGATTCAAAGTAAAGCCCGAAGATTTTACCCATATTGTCAGCTTCCAGGACTTTTACGACTATGTAATTCGCCGTGTGGATGCAAAAGAGCTTGCCTGATGCCCGCCTGGGAGGGTAAAAGCAGGGGCACCCCGCTCGGTTACCGGATTTTTGTTGCTGTTCTCACCTGGTTTGGCGTTCTGCCAGCCTATGCATTATTGAGGGTGGTCGTGCTCTATTATTTTTTGTTTTCTCCCAGGTCATCCAGGCTTTTATTTCATTACTTTCATAGCAGATTACAGTTTGGCCGGCTCCGGTCAGTAGCACTGATTTACCAGAATTATTATCGCCTCGGACAGTCCATCATCGACAAGGTGGTGATTATGGCCGGCATCCGTAACAGGTTCAGTTTCCATTTCGATGGCGAAGAACACCTGCGTACGATCAAAGACATGCAAAAAGGGGGGCTTCTCCTGAGTGCTCACCTCGGCAACTGGGAAATCGCGGGTCACCTGTTGAAGCGGCTCGACACCCGGATTCATGTGGTGATGTTCGATGGCGAACAGGAGCAGATAAAGAAATACATGGAGGGCGTCACCGGGCCAAGAAGCATCCAGGTGATAATTATCAAAGAAGATCTTTCGCATATTTACGCCATCAGTGAAGCGTTGAAGAAAAATGAGCTGGTTTGTATCCATGCCGACCGGTTTATTGAAGGCAACAAAACGATGAATCACCTTTTCCTGGGAAGGGAAGCGCGTTTTCCTGCAGGTCCGTTTATACTTGCGGCTACATTTAAAGTGCCGGTGTCTTTCGTATTTGCGTTCAAGGAAACTTCACTGCACTACCATTTGTATGCGAGCGAACCGAAATGGTATACAGATTTGCCAAGACAGGAAATGATGGAACTGCTGCTGGATGAATTTGTGAAAGATATGGAAGCAAAAGCCCGGCAATACCCGGCGCAATGGTTTAATTATTATAATTTCTGGGAAACCGCATGATTGCATCTGGGGAAGAAATCATTCAGTTGATACCACAAAGGCCACCTTTCGTGATGATTGACGGGTTGTTGCATTCGGATGAAACCACCACCCGCAGCCAGCTCGCTATTCGGGTGGATAATATCTTCGTAGCAGATGGATGGCTCACTGCTCCTGGTTTGCTGGAGAACATTGCCCAAACGGCGGCTGCCAGAGCCGGCTACGAAGCAAAGCAACAGGGCGGACCGGTCAGAATTGGGTACATAGGCGCGGTTAAAAATTTTTCAGTAGAAGCGCTGCCAGCACTGGGAACAAGTATTGAAACGGAAGTAGCCGTGGTAAGCCAGGTATTTGATGTTTCCGTCGTAAAAGGGACGGTTCGGCAAGAAGGTAAATTGTTGGCGGCATGTGAAATGAAAATATTTATTCAAAAACAATAAAACGGGTTAGCCATGACATTATCTGTAAAAGCCGTGCTGCTGACAACCATTCTAATCGGCGGAATTTTTACTGCTCCTGCTTTTTCACAGACGCTCAAAGAATTTTTCAGCTCCAGCGAAACGCCCTCCGTTTACCTGGGCGTTGATTTCACAAAGGCCAAATTGATTGACGATGGTACCGCCAATGAAATGGATATTCGTGATCGTTTATTCGGTGCCATCAACGAACTGGTGATCAACGAACCCAAAAAGTTTGATATCAACAAAGCCTTCCATAAAACCAACGTAGATCATGATCTGAGCCTGGTAGCCAAGCGCAACCTGAAAGTAGACGCGGGTCAGATTAAATCCGGCAACGGTGCAGATTTCGCCCGTTTGAAAGAGCAGGATATTGCCGACCTCGTAAAAGGGTTTGATTTCGCCGGTAAAAGCGGGATCGGAATTCTTTTCGTAATGGAAGGCATGAGCAAAACAGCGAAAGCAGCGTCTGTTTGGGTAACCTTTGTAGACATGAAGGCAAAGAAAGTCCTGCTGACCGAGCGCATGGAGGAAAAGGCGGCAGGTTTTGGCTTTCGGAATTACTGGGCAGGCTCGATCAAGAACGTGCTGGACGATATTGAAGACAAACGTTACAAACAATGGAAAAATAAATTCCAATAAGCGGCTGATCCCACTACATGAAAAAATTTCTGACAGAAAAAACCGTCATTCCCGTACGCTTTAATGAAGCTGACCCCCTTGGTATCGTTTGGCATGGCCATTATATCCGTTACTTCGAAGACGGTCGCGAGGCATTCGGCATTACGCATGGCTTGCGTTACCTCGATTTTTACCAGCAGGGATTTGTAGTACCCATTGTGAATGTACTGTGCGACTATAAATTAAGTCTGCGCTACGGCGATACGATGATAGTTGAAACCAAATACATTCCCTGCGAAGCAGCCAAAATCATATTTCATTACCAGATTTTCAACAAAGCTGATGAACGCCTGGTGGCAAAAGGCTCCTCCGTGCAGGTGTTCCTCGACAAGGAAAGCTCCATTCTTCAGTTGACCAACCCCCCTTTTTTCGAAGCCTGGAAAAAGGAACATGGAATGGCTTAATTCCTGCCGATGAGACCCGTATTCACGATAGCAGACAATATCATTTCTCCCCTGGCTTTTGGTACCGCCAGCAATTATGCGGCGATTTGCCGGGGCGAAAGCGGTGTGCGGCAGCATACCAAACCGGGCATTGCGCCTTTTCCTTTTTATGCCGCCCTCTTCGATGAACTTGCAGATACCAGTCATATTGATACCATCGCGGGCAACTTCACAAAGTTTGAACGATTGCTGATAGCTTCAGCTAAAGATGCATTGGGTAATGCAGGCATCGACCCTGCAGATCCACGAACGCTTTTTATCATTTCCAGTACAAAAGGGAATGTTTCTCTCCTGGAAGACGATAAAACCGTTTCACCGTCGGCAATCGGCCTGGCGTCATCAGCAGCAAAAATAGCAGCGCATTTTCAGTCACCTAACCAGCCATTGGTGATCAGCAACGCGTGTATATCCGGACTTACGGCTTTACTCACGGGCATGCGCTTGATTTCATCCGGAAAATACGACCATGCCGTTGTAAGTGGTGCGGACATCATCAGTTCGTTTATCCTTTCTGGCTTTCAGTCTTTCCAGGCGATCAGCGCAGCACCTTGTCGTCCCTTTGATGTGGCCAGGAATGGCATCAATCTCGGTGAAGCAGCTGCTACGATCGTGTTATCATCTGATCCGGCACAGTCAAAACTGCGGTTGGCAGGTGGCGCGGTGACGAATGACGCCAACCATATTTCTGGCCCAAGCCGAACCGGCGAAGAACTGGCATTGGCGATTCGCCAGGCATTACACCGTGCGGCGCTCACGACAGCTGATATTGGATTTATTTCAGCTCATGGTACGGCTACTTTATACAATGATGAGATGGAATCCAAAGCGTTTGGATTGTTGGGCATGAATGCGATCCCGATCAACAGTTTGAAAGGATATTATGGACATACCCTTGGTGCGGCAGGATTGGTGGAGTCGGCGATTGCCATCACTACGCTGCAGCAACAGGAAATGCCGGGCACAAAAGGATATGCTGTGAGCGGCGTATCGCAGCCCCTGCAGCTCAGCGATAAAACTGTACCGGTGCATGCAAAGCATTGTTTGAAGACGGCTTCAGGCTTTGGCGGCTGCAATGCTGCATTGGTGTTTAGCCGGTAATTGCAGATGATGACAATCCTTTTTTCGCTTGCAAAAATGCCGCTACCTTTAAACGCGTATAAACTAATGCTATGATAAGAGAGAAATGCGATGTATTGGTGATTGGTGCCGGTCCGGCCGGAACGGTGGCCGCATCTATTGTTGCCCAGGCGGGATATTCCGTAAAAATTGTAGAAAAACTGAAGTTTCCGCGCTTTGTGATCGGTGAAAGTTTGTTACCGCGTTGTATGGAAGCGCTGGAAGAAGCGAAGTTTCTCGACGCCGTAAAGGCAAAAGGTTTCCAGGAAAAGTTCGGGGCTAAGTTTGTAAAGAATGGCAAAGTGTGCGATTATTTTTTTGCCGACCAGTTTACGGCTGGCTGGAACTGGACCTGGCAGGTGCCGCGCGCAGAATTTGATAAAACATTGGCCGATACAGTGGAAAAAATGGGCGTTCCTGTCCATTACGAAACAACCGTCACCGGTATTCAATTTAGTGGTTCTGATTCTGTGACTACTGTAGAAGATAAAAACGGGAAAGCAAGGGAAATTGAAGCTAGGTTTATCATCGACGGAAGTGGCTATGGTCGGGTAATACCGAAGTTGTTCAATATGGATCGGCCCTCCAACCTGCCGCCGCGAAAAGCATTGTTTACCCACACGGTTGATACCAAACGTTCGATGGCCGATGAACCCAACCGCATTACCATCGTGGTGCACGACAAAGGCGTTTGGATTTGGATCATTCCTTTTTCGAATGGGATAACTTCCCTGGGATTTGTAGCCAGTCCGGAATATTTTGATCAGTTCCCTGGAACAGACGAAGAACAACTGCGCGCCCTCATTGCTTCCCAACCGTATACCGCAGAACGTTTCCAAGACGTGGAATTTGTGTTCGAACCGAGGATATTGCAATCATGGTCGGCCACTACCAGCAGCTTTTATGGAGATGGGTTTGTACTAACAGGTAATGTCACCGAATTCCTGGACCCCGTATTTTCTTCCGGCGTGACACTTGCGTCTGTGTCCAGCCAAATGGCAGCGCATCTCGTGATAAAAAAGTTACAAGGTGAGCAGGTGGATTGGGAAAAAGAATATACCCAACCCATGATGCAGGGAGTAGATACCTTCCGGACCTATGTAATGGCCTGGTACGATGGTACACTCGACACGATCTTTTTCGCCGATAATCCCGTGCAGGCATATAAAAACCAGATATGTTCTGTGCTCGCCGGCTATGTATGGGATACCAATAATCCATTTGTAAAAGAATCGAAAGCGTCGGTGACCAAACTCGCACGTGTCATCAGCAACCGCGATAAGATTGAAGCTTTTGAGGGCTGATAAACCATTATTTTGACAGAACCCTGCTATATTACTGCCAGCTGTCAAATCACGCCCGGAAAGGTCGTAAAAGACGGCGCATTGCTGATGGAGAACGAAAATATCGCCCCCATTTCCTATCTGCAATGGCTCTATGAACAGAAAGGATACAATTATCCAAAATTCTACAAGATGGATGGCCTGTCCCGCCTGGGTTGGCTGGCGGCCGAATGCTTACTGGAGGGATCCTTTGATAAAAACCGGTATGCGCCGGAACAGGTCGGACTAATCTGCTGCAACCGGAACAGCAGCCTGGATACCGATACCCGATATTACGATACGGTGAAAACAATTCCCAGTCCCGCCCTGTTTGTATATACATTACCGAATATCGTACTGGGGGAAATTTGCATCCGGCACCAGTTCCGGGGGGAGAATGATTTCTTTATTTTTGAACGCTTCGAACCTGTTTTTCTGCAAGCGTATGTACAGCAGCTGATGCAGGAGAATGTTTTCGAAGCCTGTATTTGCGGATGGCTTGAGTTTTTGGGGGAAGCCTACCAGGCGTGCTTGTACCTCGTAGAGAAGCCGGCTTCCAAAAATTCAGTTCCTTTTACAACAGCAACCATTCAAACTATTTACGAGAATACCCATGGATAAGTTAATGTCGGATTTGAAAGCGCAGATTGTAGCCCAGTTAAACCTGCAGCATGTTAAACCAGAAGATATCGGCGACGATATGCCGCTGTTTGCTGAAGGATTGGGATTGGATTCCATCGACGCACTGGAACTTATTGTGCTGCTGCAACAGGAATATAAACTCAAGCTCAATAATGCGGAAGAAGGTCCGAAAGTCTTTCGCACCGTGCGCACCATGGCCGAATACATCAAAAGCCACCAGGCATAACGGGTATGTATAGCAGTAATGCAGCGGTATATGTGGGCGGGTTGGGTGTTGTAACCGCTATCGGCAATAACAAAGCCGAATGTCTCGCTTCCCTCGAAGCAGGCAAGGCCGGCATCGCCGGAATTACATTACTTGATACCATTCACAAAAATACATTACCGGTAGCCGAAGTAAAGCTTAGCAACCAGGAGCTGGAACGCCGCACTGGTTTACGCGCGCATACCAGCCGCACGGCCCTGCTGTCGGTACTTGCCGCCAGGGAGGCGCTGGAAGATGCAGGCATTTCGTCTGCTTCAGAATGGCGCATGGGTTTTATTTCCGCCAATTCTGTAGGCGGAATGGATAAAACTGAAAATTTTTTCCCCGGATTTTTAGCTAATGCAAACAGCGGACACCTGCGCAGCGTGGTAAACCACGAATGCGGAGCGGTCACCGAAATAGCAGCGGATGCACTGCGCATTCAACATTTTGTTTCCACCATTAGCACGGCTTGTTCCTCTGGTGCCAACAGTATTTTCTTCGGTGCACGTATGATTCGTCATGGTTTGCTGGACATTGCCGTCGCCGGTGGTACGGATGCGCTCACAAAATTTACCCTGAACGGATTTAATACCCTGCAAATCCTCGACAAAGAATGGTGTATGCCGTTTGATGAAGAACGCCGTGGATTGAATCTTGGCGAGGGTGCTGGCTATGTGGTCCTGATGAGCGAAAAGGTAATGCAGTCGTTGGGCAAACAACCTTACTGTAAGCTGACTGGCTGGGCCAATGCCAATGATGCACACCATCAAACGGCTTCTTCTCCGGAAGGAGCGGGTTCCTTCGCTGCCATGAAGGGTGCGCTGGACATGAGTGGCCTTGCAGCTGCCGATATCAGTTATATCAACCTGCACGGAACCGGCACACAAAACAACGATATTTCCGAAGGCACCGCCATACAGCGCTTGTTTTCCGCGCCCTATCCGCTGATGAGTTCTACCAAATCCTTTACTGGTCATACATTGGGCGCTAGTGGCGGTGTGGAAGCTGTTTTCTCTGCGCTGTCGGTACAACAAAACCTGGTATACCCGAACCTGCGGCTGCATACGCCCATCCAGGCATTGCCCTTTGCCGCCACCACGGAATTTTCCCGCGCACATACCGTGCATCATGTTCTCAGCAATTCATTCGGGTTTGGCGGCAATTGTTCATCTTTAATTTTTTCAAAATCCTGAGATGAAGGCTTATATCCGCTCTGCCGCAATCGTTGCTCCCCAGGATGGAAGTGCAGGTACACCTCTGCTGCGACAGGTACTAACGTATACGGGCAACCGATTAACCTGTGCCGAGCCCGATTACAACCAGTTTATAGATCCCCGCGCCATCCGCCGCATGAGCCGGATTATAAAAATGGGCACTGCAGCCGCCATGCAATGTTTGCAGCTGGCCGATGTGCAAATGCCGGGTGCCATAACTATGGGAACTGCTTACGGTTGTTTGGAAGACACCGGTGTGTTTATGAAACGGATGGTAGAGCAGCACGAAGAGATGCTTACCCCTACATCGTTTATCCAGTCTACACACAATACCATCAGCGCCCAGATTGCGCTGCAGCTTCAGTGCCATGCCTACAACAATACATTTGTGCATCGCGGATTTTCTTTTGAATCAGCACTGCTGGATGCGAAGATGCTGCTGGAAGAAGGGCAAAAGCAGGTGCTTACCGGTGCGGCAGATGAAATCACGCCTTATAGTTTCAGCATACTGCAACGATTCGGTTTGTATAAAACAGATCCGGGCAATAACATCGATTTATACAACCGCCCGGGAAAAGGTACGATGGCGGGTGAAGGCGCTGCATTCTTTTTGCTGGACAGTAGTGACCACCCCGGCAATTATGCCATTGTAGACGGATTGCATACTTTTTACAAGCCTGCAGGGATTGAAACGATCTGGGAGAACATAACTCAGTTTCTGGCAGCCAATGAACTGCAGCCAGGCGATATTGATCTGCTGGTAACCGGTCGCAACGGCGATGCTGCGGGTGACAAGATATACGCGGAGATGCAGGAAGCAATTTTTCCGGAACAGGTTGCTATCGGGTTTAAATTCCTTTGCGGCGAATATCCCACTGCATCGGCATTCGCGTTGTGGATGGCGGCAAGAATACTGAAAGAACAACAATTACCGGCTGTATTCGGCGTAACGCAGCCTGCTTCCCTGCGTCGTGTTTTGATCTACAATCACTATGAACAAATCCATCACTCGTTAATGCTGCTGCGGGCATGTTAAACTACAGAAACACCAATATTGTGTTCCTGCTGCTACTGCTGGCAATGCTGGCATGGTCGTATCAGGCGCCGGTTGCCTGGTGGGTTTGGGTCTTGCTGCTGTTAGCCTATTCCCTTGTTTTGTTTTACGGATCCTACTATGTTGGCAGCAACTTTTTTATGAAAGTTTTGTGCCGTGGAAAAGGCGACCAGCCGTGGATAGCGCTTAGCTTCGATGACGGGCCGGCCGAACAATACACCAGCGAAATACTGGATGTACTTGGCCAAAAAAAGGTAGGGGCCATTTTTTTTTGTATCGGGAAGAATATCGCGGGTAAAGAAAATGTGCTGGAGCGCATGCACAGGGAAGGTCATCTTATCGGCAACCACAGTCAATCCCATGCTTTCTGGTTTGATCTGTACCAGACAAAAGATATGAAGGCCGATCTGACGGCCATGATGGATGCAACGGAAAAAACGATCGGGCGGCGGCCGCGCCTGTTTCGTCCGCCCTATGGCGTTACTACACCTCCCATGCGGCGGGCGGTTGATCAACTGGGTATCGTGCCGGTAGGCTGGGATATCCGCAGTTTGGATACCGTTATAAAAAACGAAGATGAATTGCTGGGGCGAATCCTGCGTTCATTAAAATCCGGTTCAATTGTGTTGTTGCACGATACGAGTGCTGCTACCCTTGCAATATTGCCCCGTTTGATTGATGCCGGCCGGGCCCGCGGATTGGAATGGGTACGCATCGATCAGCTGTTAAATGAAAATGCCTATGCGTAGTATTGGACTTATTACGATTTTAATCATGTTGGTGACCGGGTTGCAGGCACAGCATCCTGGCTTCAGGCCGGTTGCTGATTTGCCGGCATTCAGGGAACAGTTCGCTGCCGTATCGAAGCAAACACAAAGTGTAAAGGCAGATTTTGTACAGGAGAAAAATCTGAGCCTGCTCTCGGAAAAAATTACATCTAAAGGAAAGTTCTGGTTTAAAAAAGACAACCTGGTAAGAATGGAGTACAACCAGCCTTACAATTACCTGCTCGTGATCAATAACAATAATGTGCTGGTGAAGGATGGAAACAAAGAAAACCGCATCTCCGCGAAATCGAATAAACTCTTTCAGCAAATCAACCGAATGATGGTGGATTGTGTACAGGGAACAGCCCTCAGTAACCCCGACTTTTCCGTACGCGTGTTTGAAAACACAGGCAACTGGCTGGTGGAACTAACACCGGTGGCGAAAGGGATGAAAGATTATTTCCGTAACATTAATATCGTTTTGGGGAAAAAGGATTATTCGGTGACTAAACTCGAGATGTACGAACAGGGGGGAGACAATACCATCATCAGTTTCATCAACAAAGAAATTAATGCCAGCGTTCCGGATGCGCTTTTTGTGGTTAAGTAGTCTCTGTTGCCTTTGTGCATGTACATCGGCGTACAAGGGCGCAAGGGAAGCAGTTCCCCCGCGGAATTGCCTGGACCAGTTCAGGCCAAGGTTTTCGAAAGTATTGTACACAACGAGCGTTGATGTTGTAGGTAAACACCTGAGCGGCATACTGCTGATGAAGCAGATGCCCGACAGCAGTACACGGATTGTATTCAGCAACGAAATGGGGTTTAAATATTTTGACCTGGAATTTGCTGCCGATGGCGCGTTTAAAGCCTATTACGTGTTGCCGCAGATGAATAAAAAGTCGGTATTGACGACCCTGCGAAAAGATTTCGGGTTGTTGCTGATGCAGCACCTCGACTGGACCCAGGCCTTCCTGCTGCATAAAAATGGTTTATTGTATTTCGGTTTTCCGCAGGAGAAAGGAAACAACTATTATGTGGTAGACAGCAGTTGCCAACAGTTGGTCCGCGCCGAACGTGCATCCAGCCGAAGAACAGTGGTGACCGCCACCATGC
>JAGWTK010000542.1 GCA_028876035.1 Bacteroidota bacterium | reverse complement strand
ATTTTGTTCCAGACACTGTATTCATCCTGGTTCTTCACAAAACGGATGTACTCAAACACTTCTTTCACAGGGCGGTTAATAACAACTTCTTTTGTAACGGCGTAGTCTTTGCGAAGAAATGCTGCGACGATTAAAACGAGCACCAATACTGCAAATACGATGCCCAGGATCGTAAGTAAAATACTCATGTGGGTTGGTTTTAGTGGTGTAAATGCGGTTCTGGGAACGGTTGTAAAGCTAACAGGCTTATGGCGTAATCATGGGTGGCGGGAACGACAAAATTGGGGTTTGAATCCGACAGCTAGGCTGCTCCGGGTTTGGCCAGCCTGGCTGCCTTACTTCCTGCTGAAAGAATCAGCAATGCCAGCAACGAAGAGAAAAGCATGGTCACCGCGGCCGGCATACTTCCTTTCATTTGCAGCAATCCCGCACCGGAGGAGATCAGTCCACCAATACCAATCTGTATACAACCCAGCATAGCAGCAGCACTGCCAGCCGTAGTCGTGAAAGGTGCCAAAGCAATGGCGGCTGCATTCGGATAGGTAAGGCCTGCGCAAAGCAACAACACAAATAAACAAGCAAGGGTGGCCGGCAACGCCCAGTAGTTGCGGTATACACCTGCAAAAAATATTATAGCTGCCGTTACCTGAACGAGTACACCCACGAGAAAAACCTGTTCGTTGCGAAAATATTTATTAAGCAGGTGGTTTAACTGGCTGCCTCCGATAAATCCTACCGATAAAAATGCAAAGATGGCACCGTATACTTTCGCTGATACACCAAATCCGTCCATAAAGATCGCGGGTGAGCCGGCAACATACACAAACAATCCTGCAAATGAAAAGGTGCCGGCCAGTGCATATACAATAAATGTTTTGTTCTGCAGGATGGTCTTAAAACCTCCGATGATATCGGCTGGTAGCAATGAAACGGTGGGGTCGGGCCGATGTCCTTCCGGAAGAAACCAAATGGTCACCAGCAACACAACAAGTACAATCATGGCTAAGAACGCAAATACCCATCTCCAGCCGAGCGCATCCACAACCAGGCTTCCTGCAGTAGGTGCCAACAGCGGCGACACCCCTAATATCAGGACCAGCAGCGAAATAATTTTTGCACTCTGTGATGCAGGAAAGAAATCGCGCACCATCGCCATTGCAGCTACTGCCGCTACACAACCCGTAAACGCTTGTATAAAGCGTGCAGCAAAAAATAATTCAATGGTGGGCGAGAGAATACAGGCGATGCAGGAGAGAATATAGAGCGACAAACCTATATACAGCGGCTTTTTTCTACCGAATCGATCGAGGAGTGGGCCATATAACAACTGTCCGGCCGCAAATCCAAGGAAGTAGGTAGAAACCGACAACGCTACCTTGCCGACCGTGGTATGCAGGTCGGCCGCAATTTGCGGGAAACCCGGCAGGTACATATCGATCGAAAAGGGCGTAATGGTATTGAGGGCGCCGAGGAGAACAATCAAAAAAAACTGCGCTGTCCTGCCCCGCTGTGTATGCTCCATGGGAAGATCGTATCGGTTGGAATAAAGGCGTTAAAGATAACCATTTGTTTCTATCGCGGTCGCCAGTTTTTGCAACTGGTGGATATGCCGCCTGGTATGATACCCTACAAAATAAAGCAGTTCAAGTTTGGTGATTGGGCCAAATCCCGGCAGATTGATCATCGTTGCGTAGCCAGCGCCGCCCGCTTTTTCAAGTACGCTGTGCACGCTTTGCCGGAACGCAGCCTGCAGTGCCGCCTTATCATAGATTTTGTCTTCTGGCTCAATAAATGCCGGCGAAGTAAACTTAGTTTCAAAGTTCATAAACATACTTCTCAGCTCTTCGCGGCGTTGGCCCGGATCCCGATCGGCCAGGGCACCCTGCATTTCGAGTGCACCCGACATGGCCCGGTTCGAGCGCGTTACATGTTCAACCACCTGTGCGGGCGACCAACCGGAGCCTTTTGGTTTTAGGTTAACCGATTCTACAGCAATCTGATCTAACCAGCGATCCATTTCACTACCTGCCTCCTGTATCTCGCTAATAGCGGCCTTCGCAGTGTCCAATTGCAGCAGGCATAGCATTTCTGTTTCGGACTGGTACCATTCAATACAGTAAGCGCTCGTATCAAACCGCTTGTCCTTCATCATCTCCTCAAAAATGCTTTTGATCCCGTCCAGGTGCTGCGGCCAGTCTTTCAAAACTGCAGACAAGTATTCTCCCTTGGGTAAAACGAAACGTTCACAATCATACAGCCGCGCTTCATCGGGCGATCGTTCTTCCAATGCGGCATAATATATGATAGATCCATCGTTGTCCATGCGGCTCAAACCAAAACTGGAGCGTTGGCTACCGCCAGCTACCAGGCGCGAAAGTTGGTCAAATGTTTTTCCAATCTCCTCCGGAAAATGATGCACGCGCAGGCCAAACGCATACATTTCGTGTTCAATATAGATCGTGTTCATGATAAGTTTTTTGGACAATCAAACTTACCCAGGTCTTCAATGGCGCAACAGGGGTTGATGCGACCGATAGGGGCGGTGACTGCGACAAATTAATTTATATTTACTTTATGAAGCATGTTTCAATACTTGTACCGCTTGGCCATACAAGTCTGCCAAATATTGATGGCACACACCAGATCCTGAATGAGGTAAATAAATTCCTGGAGCAGATGGGAAGGGAACCGCTTTTTGATGTGAAGCTGGTAGGATTGAAAAAGGAGATCCCGCAACGCAGTGGATTGTTTACGGTAAAACCCGATCTTTTAATCGACGATGTAAAGCATACTGATCTCGTCATTATTCCTGCCATCCATGAAAATTTTGAGAAAGCATT
>JAGWTK010000541.1 GCA_028876035.1 Bacteroidota bacterium | reverse complement strand
ATTGGTGTAGCACCTTTTCCATACTGTTTACTGCCCCAGTTAGGGTCGCCGATAACCAGGCCGGAGTTCTTTTTAGCGAGCCATACCGCATCAGCTTCCTGCTGGGGGCTGGCCAAGTCAAAACCATGTCCGCGCTGAGTTACACCATAATAAGCATCGTAGGTCACTTTTGCCTTACCGGCTTTACCTCTTTTGGTAGTAATTAAAATTACACCGGTAGAACCGCGCACACCATAGATAGAGGCAGACGCATCTTTCAACACCTGGAGCGACTCGATGTCGTTCACGTTGATGTCGTGCAGGTTGCCCTGTACACCATCCACGATGACGAGCGGGTTGTTGTTACCGAATCCTGTGATACCGCGGATACGGATATCACTGGCTGCACCGGGCTGACCAGAACTGATAATGGTAACACCGGAAGCACGTCCCTGGAGGGCTTCTTCACCTGTACCTACCGGAACCTGTTTCAGGTCATTGGTGTTTACAACGGCTACCGCACCAGTGATGTCTTTTTTCTTCTGGCTGGTGTAACCAGTTACTACGATTTCATCCAGCGATCTTAACCTTGCGGCTAAAACTACAGACACGGCTGTTTTTCCGCTTGTAGATACTTCCTGGGGGTCGTAGCCAATAGCACTAATCACCAGCACGTTTTTGTCTGCGGGCAGGGTGATTTTAAAAGTTCCGTCGGCATTGGTTTGGGTACCCAGCTTGGTACCCTTAACAGTAACCGTTGCACTTGGTACCGGCGCGTTGTCCTTGCTGCTGGTAACAGAACCGGAGATAACCGTCTGTGCGTTGAGGGTGAAGCTTACAAAGAAAAGAAACAGCGCACATAGCGCTACCCTCAGGCGAGGGTGAGGTTTGTTTAGCATAAGCAATGTTAGTTTGAAGTATTAACGTATGATTAAATGTAGGGGAAAACTGTTAAATCACTTTAACTTTTGACAGTTTTTTTTTGGTAATGTCAAAAAATGCAAAAAAAGTATCATTATTGATAAGGAAAGCATTGGTCCGCGACCAAAACGCTTTCGCTAGGGCGTTGCTCACGAACTCCGTATTGGTTTCCGGCTGTTTGTTGCCGGATAGAGCAAATGCCGCATTTTGTGTTGTCAATAAAATACCAATCCACTTTCAAAAGTTCTGCGGATCTGATGTTTGTATGGCCGACGATTAAATTCGTGGAGGAATAAAGGCCCGGCCCCCTGGCAGCCAAGCCCGATGCCAGTACGCGGGTCCAAATCCCCCGCAAAAAGCGGGAGCCGGTGTCATCTTTCACCGTATACCGTTTCTTTATAATGTTGCAGCAATGCCCAAACGCCGGGAGACAAAATTGCCGATCACTACACCAATAAATCAGGTTTCAGGAGCGCTGAATCGTTAAAAAACTTCGGTATACTTTCCTGGCGGTTGTCTCTTATACT
Organism: Bacteroidota bacterium; assembly: GCA_028876035.1. Lineage (GTDB taxonomy): Bacteria > Bacteroidota > Bacteroidia > Chitinophagales > Chitinophagaceae > JACMLD01. The sequence goes on along the minus strand of JAGWTK010000541.1, from coordinate 1,415 downwards.
ATACTATATATAATGGGCTGGAAGCGCACTCATTAACAATTTTGTCAATACCCATTTTCCCTTAATTTTACCCACTCAACAAAAGCGCAGCATGCCTGAAGACAAAAACAGACAGTTCCTGGATTTTGAGAAGCCGATCAAAGACCTGTTTGACGAAATAGAAAAACTGCAGCAGTCGGCTGAAAAAACCAAGATTGACTCGACCGAACTCATACAGAAATACAAAGACCAGGTAATTGAAAAACGCCGCCAGATTACGCTCCAGCTCAACAGCTGGCAACGTGTGCAGTTGAGCCGCCACCCCGATCGTCCGTATACGCTGAAATATATTGAGAAAATGACCACCGACTTTGTGGAACTGCACGGTGACCGCAATGTTCGGGACGATAAAGCCATGGTGGGCGGTTTCGCCCGGTTAAACGGGGAAACCGTCATGCTCATCGGGCAGCAAAAAGGAATCAATACCAAATTGCGGCAGTTGCGCAATTTTGGAATGGCCAATCCGGAGGGATACCGCAAGGCACTTCGCCTGATGCGCCTGGCAGAAAAGTTTAATAAGCCGGTGATCACCCTGATTGATACGCCCGGCGCATACCCGGGCATGGAGGCAGAAGAAAGGGGACAGGGGGAAGCCATTGCCCGTAATATTTATGAGATGATGCGCTTGCGGGTGCCTGTTATATGCTGTATCATCGGCGAAGGTGCTTCGGGTGGTGCCCTGGGAATCGGCGTGGGCGATCGTGTGTATATGATGGAGAATGCCTGGTATACCGTTATCTCTCCTGAAAACTGTAGCTCTATTTTATGGCGATCCTGGGAAATGAAGGAGAAGGCCGCAGAAGAGCTCCGGCTTACTTCAGACCACATGCATAAATTTGGACTGGTCGATGGGATCGTACCCGAGCCACTGGGGGGAGCGCACTGGGACTACAATGAAGCAGCCCAAAACCTCAAACACGTACTGGCAGGCGCTTTGCGTGAACTTAAGCAAATGGACCCGCAGGAACGCATCAACAACCGCATAAAGAAATTCGGCAAGATGGGCTTCTGGGATGAACAACCCGCCTAGGATTCGCGACACGCCATCAATTGTACCAGTAAGTCTCGCGACTTATAACTTATAACTTATAACTTATTACTTAAAACTTCTTACTCCACCATAATGTCACTCAGTACTCGTCTTCGCGGAACCGGTGTTGCACTGGTTACCCCTTTCACAGCAACGGAAGCTGTAGATTTTGATGCCCTCGGCCGTGTTATTGATTACGTAATCAAGGATGGCGCCGAATATGTGGTTACACTCGGCACTACAGGTGAAACCCCCACGCTGAGAAAGCAGGAGAAGATCGACATCGTCAATTTTACTTTCGAGAGAGTAGCATCCCGCGTTCCCGTGGTGGTGGGCGTGGGCGGCA
>JAGWTK010000540.1 GCA_028876035.1 Bacteroidota bacterium | reverse complement strand
CGAGCGGGCAAAATAGTTACCGTAGTCACTGGTTTTACAGGTACCGCGGACGATTTGGAAGCGCTGGGTAAACAACTGAAAAGCCATTGCGGCACAGGTGGTTCAGCCAAAGACGGTGAAGTGATCGTACAGGGCGACCACCGGGAAAAGATCCTTCAATGGCTGCTCAGGAACGGCTACAGCGGATCAAAAAAAGCGGGATGACAGCTTTGCAACTATTGGTGACCGTTATAGTGCTCAATGTTGCCGTTGCAGCCGGCAGTTTCATTGCGTATGGCCGTGCCCGCATGCAGGAACGCGAGGCCGATGAAAAACGCTGGCTTAAATTTCACTATACATCCCTGTTTATTTTGCTGGCAATTGGGGTGTTGTATATGTTTTTTATGGTGCAAACGGCGGACTGAACTGAGGTATATAGTACCAAGTACAAAGTACCAAAATACCCCTGTGCAGCTTACTTTTAAGTTGGAATTTGACACGCGGCGCCAGCCCCAAAGAGCGGACGTGTTTTAATGATCTTCTTATTACCGAACAGGGACAAGCCACGTACGAAGCGCCAGTAGCCCTGGTAAACTTACGCTCAAATGGGGAGCTGCACTGATATCGGATAGTCCGTAGTAAAGTGTCTTTGTACTCGGTACTTTAAACTTTGTACCGGCGCTCATTTTCACATTTGCATATTTTCACATTCGCACATTAATTTGTCACATTTATCACATTTGTCACATTCATCACATTAATGTCACTGTCCCTGCGCCAGACTATACGACTTCTTTCCGCCCCAGGCGTTCAGTATTTCCAGCGAGCAGATTTTAAAGTTGCCGCTGAGACTGATATAAAGACCCATTACGTCCTGCTGGTTAAGCGCTCCTCCGTCAAGTGATTCGAAGCGCACGTTGTATACATTCACGAGGTTCGTGTATACAGAACCGGTAGGCCATACCTGGGTACCGCGGTTGCTGATATTTACGAGTTTGAACTTAACACCGGCGTGGCGCTGGCATTTAGCCGCGATGGCCATTGGTTGTTCGTGGCTGTCGATGAACATATCTACCCCGGTGATGTCAACGTCCTGATTGTCCTGCGAAAACATCATCGCGTTTTGGGCGAGTTTGAACGGAGTGGGCGTACCGGGTTTATTGGGCGTAACTGTTTTTGCGTTGAGTGCGGGTTTCTTGCCCAGGTTGCTGATGATGGCGTCGGCAAATTCGGTGGTGTTTACACTGGGTTTCGATTTATCACCGAAATCGCCCGTGTGTACCCCGCTTTCCAATGTATACAGTAAAGCGTTCTCGATAATACCAGCGTTTTCTGTCAGCCCAACGTGCAACAACATTGATATTCCACTCAGCAATAATGCGGTGGGATTTGCAATGTTTTTTCCGGCGATATCCGGTGCGGTACCATGCACTGCTTCGAAGATAGAAATATGATCGCCGATATTGGCAGAAGGTGCAAAACCAAGTCCGCCCACAAGTCCTGCACAAAGATCCGATACGATATCCCCTTGTAGATTGGTCAATACCACCACGTCGAACAAATCGGGACGTGTCACCAGTTTCATACAAAGGTCGTCCACGATGATATCGTCTGCTTTTAGATCGGGGTAATCTTTGGCCACTTCGTAAAAACAGTCGAGGAACAGACCATCCGTTAGCTTCATGATATTCGCCTTGTGACCGCAGCTGATCCGCCTTGCCTTTTTCTGACGGGCCATTTCGAAAGCATACTTGATGACCTGCATACTGCCCGGGCGGGTGATGAACCTGCGGCTGAGGGCTACGTCGTGCGTAAGCATGTGCTCGATGCCGCCATAAGTATCTTCAATATTTTCACGGACAACCGTAATGTCGATGGGGATGCCTGCTTTGCTGAACACGGTATTTACGCCATGGAGGGTTTGGAACACGCGTTTGTTGGCGAAGGTGTTCCAGGTTTTTCTCGCGGTAACATTGATGCTTTTTACGCCCTTTCCCTTGGGTGTTTCCATGGGACCTTTGAAAAGCAGTCCGAGCGATTCTATGGATCGTTGCGCTTCCGGCGTCATACCATTAGAGAAGCCTTTGTCGAATACCCATTTGCCCATGTCTACAAACTCATATTCCAGCGGAACCTGTGCAGCTGCAAAAATTTTTAATACGGCGGCCATGATTTCGGGGCCGATACCATCTCCGTTAGCAACAGCTATTTTCATGTGAGAACTTTTTGAGTTTTTCAGAAGGCTTTTTAAACGCGCGCGCTTCCTTTTTATGCGGCGGCGAATGCTTCAAATATAATCCACCGCTGAGGAACCTCAAACAAATATTAGAAGCTGGGTGGTTTTTTGTATCTTTAAAACGCAAACATTGTAAAAATGGTTTCTAAGGTTTCAGAAGGGATCGAGATTACTGTGGAAACTTTCTACCAGCCCGACTACTCCAACCCATTACAGTCGGAGTTTATGTTTGCGTACCGCATCTCCATCGAGAATAAGAATAATTTCCCCGTAAAGCTGCACCGCCGGCACTGGCAGATCTTTGACAGCAATGGTCAGAATCGTGAAGTAGACGGTGAGGGAGTAGTTGGTGTTCAGCCCACGCTCAATCCGGGTGAGAAATACCAGTATGTAAGTGGCTGTAACCTGCGCACAGAAATGGGCAGAATGATTGGCACCTACCAAATGGAAAACCTCAACACCCGCCGCATCTTCGAAGTCGCCATTCCCTCCTTTGAAATGGTCGTGCCGTTTAAGAATAACTAGCGCTACCGGATGGTAAAAGAAAAGTCCCGGGATTAGCGGGACTTTGTTTGTTTGGCCATTACAGGCAGGCAATCGTAGCAATAAAAGTAGGAGTTTTTTTTATTTTTTAATAAATCGT
>JAGWTK010000539.1 GCA_028876035.1 Bacteroidota bacterium | reverse complement strand
TTTTTTCCGTGCCGGTTGTGCGTGGTAAACATGATGGCATCAAATAACAAAAGCGCGCCACCTTGCATCAATACGCTTTTTCCATAACCCCGGTCGCGGTCCGCATGGCCACTGGTGTTCGCCTTTTGCAACCACCAGGCACCGGCGGCCATATAGGCAATATCCAGGCCTGCGTTGAATGCAAAGATCTTTTCCTGCTTGTATTGCTCCCGGATGCTCTCTCCCAAACTTGCTTCTGCCAGTGATCTCCTAGCGCCCAGGTAGCCCGGCAACGCTATCAATAGATTCACAGAACCCCAAATCAGGTTCATCCGGTGAAAATATTTTGCTTCGCCTGCAGCGGCCGACTGCCCGATGGCACCACTGATAATGTTTGCGGCGGACCAGGAGCCTAATACGAGAAAGCCATTCTTATTAATAACTGCTTTTTCACGGTTAAAGTCGGCCAGGTTCACCTGGGCAACCGAAACGCCGGCTACACTGAGCAGGACAAGTAATAAAACAAAGCTGGTTCGCATGCAGGGAAGGTACAACAGGTCGGGCAGAATGACACCATGTTCTGCTGTCTAACGACTTGTTAATCAAATTTAGAGCACCTTTTTCACAAGCGGCTATTTGCTTACCTTTGCTGCCCGTGTAAAAAGCGGGCCGGTGCTGTCAATTTGACCCGCTTTTAGGGTTGAGCACCATATTTGACAATCAAAACAAATTAAATTCTCGCAATTACCATAACAAGCAATCTATGATGGGTTTTCTATCGAAACTTTTTGGCGGCAATAAATCAGAAAAAGACGTTAAACAGATTCAACCGTCGATCGTAAAAATAAACGAGCATTTTGCAGCCCTGCAATCCATTAGCAACGACCAGCTTCGCGGAAAGACGGCTGAATTCAAAGCAAGGATCAAAGCACATCTCGCGCCCATCGACGAAGAGATTAAGAAATTAAAACAGGATGCAGAAGCGCTGGGCGTTTCGGACATGCAACAACGCGATGCGGCCTACCAGGAGATCGATAAACTCGTAAAGGAACGCGACAAACAAATTGAAGAGGTATTAAAAGAAATTCTGCCCGAGGCATTTGCCGTTGTAAAAGAAACAGCGCGCCGGTTTAAAGAAAATACAGAACTGGCTTCCAAGGCTACAGCACTGGACAGGGACCTCAGCGTAAAGAAACAATACATCCGCATCGAAGGAGATCAATCCTACTTCAAAAACAGCTGGTCGGCCGCAGGTGGTACCGTTACCTGGAACATGGTGCACTATGATGTACAGCTGATCGGCGGAGCCGTACTGCATTCCGGTAAAATTGCAGAGATGGCCACCGGTGAAGGTAAAACCCTGGTATCTACCCTCCCCGCCTACCTGAATGCATTGGCAGGCGAAGGTGTTCATATTGTAACGGTGAACGATTACCTGGCCCGCCGCGACAGCGAATGGAACGGGCCTGTGTTCGAATGGCTGGGACTAACGGTGGATTGTATCGACAAACACCAACCCAACAGCGAAGACCGCCGCAAAGCATACCAGGCAGATATTACCTACGGTACCAATAATGAATTTGGTTTCGACTATCTCCGCGACAATATGGTGCACACGCCGGAAGAAATGGTGCAGCGTAAACACCATTTTGCGATGGTGGATGAGGTGGACAGCGTATTGATCGATGATGCGAGAACACCCTTGATTATTTCCGGTCCGGTTCCCAGGGGCGACGACCAGCAATACCATATTTTAAAACCCCGCGTGCAGCAGCTTTTCGAAGCGCAGCGCCAGGTCACCAATAAATTTTTGATCGAAGCAAAAAAGAAATTCGGCGAAGGCAACGACGATCCCAAAGACGGCGGACTCGCATTGATGCGGGCATGGCGTGGCTTGCCGAAAAGCAGTGCGCTGATCAAATTCCTCAGCGAACCCGGCATCCGGGTAAAACTGCAGAAAACAGAAAATTACTACCTGGCCGACCAGCAAAAGGAGATGCCGAAGGTGGATGAAGAACTTTACTTCCACATTGATGAGAAGAACAACCAGGTTGACCTGACGGACAAAGGTTTGGCCATGATCACCCGCAGTGGCGAAGATCCGGAATTCTTCGTTTTGCCCGATATATCGGTTCGTTTGGCAGAACTGGAAAAAGAAACAAGCCTCGATGCCGATCAGAAATTACATAAGAAAGAAGCTATCCTCAACGAATATGCGGTAAAAGCAGACCGCATTCATACCGTGCAGCAACTGCTGAAAGCTTATACCCTCTTCGATAAGGACGTTGAATATGTGGTGATAGAAGGACAGGTTAAGATCGTAGATGAGCAAACAGGTCGTATTATGGAAGGCCGCCGTTACAGCGATGGTTTGCACCAGGCGATTGAAGCAAAGGAAAATGTGAAGATCGAAGCGGCAACGCAAACCTATGCCACCATCACCCTGCAGAACTACTTCCGGATGTACCATAAACTGGCGGGCATGACCGGTACCGCAGAAACAGAAGCAGCAGAGTTGTGGGACATTTATAAACTGGATGTGGTAACCATTCCTACCAACGTAACTGTTATCCGCCAGGACAGCGAAGACCTGGTATACAAAACCAAGCGCGAGAAATACGGTGCCGTTATCGACGAAATAGAAAAGCTGCGAAATGCAGGCAGACCGGTACTGGTAGGAACTACCTCGGTGGAAGTAAGTGAGTTGCTCAGCAAAATGCTCAATGGCAAGAAGATTGCGCACAATGTATTGAACGCAAAACAACATGCGCGCGAAGCACAGGTAGTGGCCGAAGCGGGTTTAGCAGGGGCTGTCACCATCGCCACCAATATGGCCGGTCGTGGTACCGATATTAAACTCGGACCCGGTGTTAAAGAAGCAGG
>JAGWTK010000059.1 GCA_028876035.1 Bacteroidota bacterium | reverse complement strand
GGCCGGATTAACCCCCATCGGCATATTTCTTGTGATCAAGGCAATGCGTGATTCACAATTGTTAAACCAGGAATTCTATTACCGCTTTTTCAGGCGCATTAAAGCATTCGTTAATCGCAAAAAACAAGAGCCCGAACAGTCGGCAATAGAGTAACTTTGACCATCATCCTTCAAGCAGTCAACCAAAGTTCCCAACGCAAAACAAAATAGTATGAATAAAATCAACCGCCGGAAATTCATCGCGAATACCGCCAAAACAGGAATCGCACTCAGCGCAGCAAGCGTTGTACCCGCCAGCATTTTTGCCGGAAGCAACCATCAGGCAGGATTGTTATTCACCTCTTTTGACCAATCGCCCCTGGCTTATGCCTACAATGCACTGGAACCGGTGATCGATGCGATGACCATGGAAATCCACTATAGCAAACACGCTGCCGCCTATGCGAAAAATGCAAAGGAAGCCGCCCTGGCCGAACACGTGGATACCAGTAAGCCGATTGAAAATGTGTTGGCCAGTGTTTCAAAATATTCTACAAAAATGCGCAATAACGCCGGCGGTCATTATAACCACGAACTGTTCTGGAAAACATTCACGCCAAACGGTGCAGGCAAACCTTCCGGAAAGCTGGCTGCCGCGATCGACAAGGATTTTGGATCTTTCGAGGCGTTTAAAACAAAATTCAGCGATGCTGCCAAAACACGCTTCGGCAGTGGTTGGGCCTGGCTGATGGTAGACGGAGATAAAAAACTCCTGACCGCTTCTACGCCCAACCAGGATAATCCATTGATGGATATTGCCGAGACCAAAGGAACACCCCTGCTTGGACTGGATGTTTGGGAACACGCCTATTACCTGCATTACCAGAATCGTCGCCCGGAATACATCGAGAACTGGTGGAAAGTAGTGAACTGGGATTTTGTACAGCAGCGCTTCGATGCACTGTAAGCAAACCGGCAAGGAAAAAATCTTCATCAAAATAAAACCGCCGTTCCCCACGGGACAGCGGTTTGTTTTTTAGCTTGCAGCCTCTATAAAAATTTATTTTGACCAGGGAAAAACAAAACTTCAGGATACAGCAGGGTATCGTTGCCGTAGCGCTTGTGCTTTTTGTGCTGAAGATTATTGCCTGGTACATGACGCGTTCCGTGGCCATTCTTACCGACGCCCTGGAAAGTACGGTAAACGTGATCGCCGGCTTCATCGGCTTATATAGTTTGTATGTTGTCGCGAAACCCCGCGATGATGATCATCCCTACGGCCATGGTAAAGCCGAATTTGTTTCCGCAGCAGTAGAAGGCACATTGATTTTGGTAGCAGGCTTCGTGATCATTTATGAAGCCATCAACAACCTTATTCACCCGCATGCATTGAAGCAGCTCGACAAGGGTATCATTTTGGTTGCCATTACCGGAGCCATTAATTACGTTGTTGGTTGGTACAGCATTCGACGGGGAACAAAGAACAATTCACTGGCTTTGGTAGCCAGCGGGAAACACCTGCAAACGGATACCTGGTCTACCATTGGCATTATCGTTGGGCTATTTCTTATTCTGCTTACCAGGCTGCCATGGCTCGACAGTGCTGTCGCCATTGTATTTTCTTTTATCATCATCTTTACCGGCTATAAGATCCTGCGCAGTTCACTCGCCGGTATCATGGATGAGATAGATGTGGAATTGCTGACAAAACTGGTGGACATGCTCAACAAAAACCGTCGTGAAAACTGGATCGATTTACACAACCTGCGGGTAATAAAATATGGCGGCCAACTGCACATTGATTGTCACCTTACCGTACCCTGGTATTTAAACATACATGAAGCCCATGCAGAGATCGATGCACTGACCGAACTGATCAAAAAAGAATTTGGCGACAGCATCGAATTCTTTGTGCACACCGATGGATGCCTCCCTTTCATGTGCCATATCTGCTCGAAACAGGATTGCCCGGTGAGACAACAAACTTTCGAAGGACGAATGGAATGGACACTTGCGAATATCATCTCCAATAAAAAACATGGATCACCTGACAATGACAAGTCGGCTCAAGAATTAAATTCAGAAATAAACCATTGAACCAAATTTAATTCTCCATAAAATATTTTCGCAATAATTTATTCTGCATTATTGTACATTAGCAGAATAAACAGCCCGAATGTCGTACAAACCAGACAAAACAGACCTGGCCATTCTGCATCATCTGCAAAAAGATGCGCGCATGCCCAACAACGAGCTGGCGAAGCAGGTAAAGATGGCGCCCTCTGCCGTATTGGAGCGCGTGAAGAAACTGGAGCAGCGGGGTATTATCCGGAATTACCATGCGCGGATCGATGCATCAGCACTTGATCTCAAATTACTCGCATTCGTTTTTATCAAAAGTGATCGTCGCCCCGGTGAAGACACCGTTGCGCAGGAATTGGTTAAGATTCCGGAAGTACAGGAACTGCACCATATTGCCGGTGACGATTGCTTCCTGGTAAAAGTGCGCACCCGCGATGCGCAGTCCCTGCTCGAACTGATGCGCAACCAGTTTGGTAAAATCAAGCACATCACTTCTACCAAAACAACCATCGTACTCGACACTTCCAAAGACGACAACTATCTTCCATTACCTGTTATCGAATAACAACCATGTCCAAACACAATACCCCTTCACGCGCACTGGTCGTCGCCGCCTTTGCTGCCTTGTACATTATTTGGGGCTCTACCTATCTCGCTATTATGCTGGGTATAAAAACAATTCCGCCCTTCCTGCTGGCGGGCGTTCGATTCCTGCTGGCCGGACTGCTACTCTACGGATGGTGTCGTTCTAAAGGAGAACCCAATCCCGACCTTGGATCAATACGCAAGATCTCGTTCAGCGGGGTCCTCCTGCTTTTTATTGGCAACAGTGGCCTTGTTTGGGCCGAACAATACCTACCCTCCGGATTTGCGGCCATTATCATTGCAGCAACGCCACTGTGGTTTGTGATTCTCGACAAGCAGCAATGGGATTTTCATTTTACGAATAAACAAATCATCCTCGGGTTATTGATAGGTTTTGCGGGTATTGTATCCCTGTTCGCGGGCAAAGGACATTTCGATTTTAGCGGCGACTCACATAAGCTCATCGCGTTTTTTGTACTGGTTGTTGGCAGCATCAGCTGGGCTACCGGTTCCCTCTATGCGAAGTATGCCAAAATCAATGCCTCTACCAGTATGAAAGCCGCGATTCAAATGATTGCAGCAGGCGCTGTTTCCATGCTGGTGAGTGTATTCAGCGGTGAAACCAGCGGCTTTCACTGGCAACAGGTAAGCACCGAATCAATGCTGGCGGTGCTTTATCTCGTAAGTTTTGGCTCACTCATCGGATATATGTCCTTTATCTTCCTGATGAGCGTGCGCCCGCCTTCTCTTGTGGGCACCTACGCCTATGTAAACCCGGTAGTGGCTGTTTTCCTCGGTTGGCTGATACTGCACGAACCCATTGGCTTACGTGAACTGATTGCATTGGTGATTATCATCGTTGGAGTGGTGATTGTGAATTTCTCGAAAGACAGATCGAAAGTTTAAGGTCTAAGGTTTAACGTTTTTCCCGTGTAGCAGCCTGCTCATAGGGAGCATCGATGCTGTGCAACCGCAATCCAGACATCAAAAAATCCAGAAATCAAAAAATGGTCTTCGTAATTTTGCCCCAACTCAAAATATTGTTATGCAGGTTTGGGCAGATTATCAAAAAGCCAACAAAGAACGCTTTCTCGAAGAACTATTGGAATTGTTGCGCATTCCCAGTGTGAGTGCCCGCAGTGAACACAAGGGCGATATGACCGCCTGTGCGGAAGCTGTGAAAAGCCGTTTGTTGCAGGCAGGTGCCGATACCGCCGTTGTGTACAGCACTGATGGACATCCAATCGTGTACGGCGAAAAAATTATCGATCCTGCAAAACCCACGGTGCTGGTGTACGGACATTACGATGTACAACCTGCCGACCCGCTGGAGCTTTGGCACAGCGGGCCTTTTGACCCGGTCATAAAAGACGGAAAAATATTTGCCCGCGGCTCCTGTGACGACAAGGGACAATTCTACATGCATGTAAAAGCCCTGGAAACAATGGTAAGTACGGGCACGATGGTCACCAATATCAAATTTTGTATTGAAGGTGAAGAAGAAGTGGGGTCACCCAACCTGGCAAAGTTTGTACACAGCCATAAAGACCTGCTCAAAGCCGATGTTATCCTTATCAGCGACACCGCGATGATCAGTCTGGATACACCTTCCATCGATATCGGTGTACGCGGACTCAGCTACATCGAAGTAGAAGTAACCGGACCGAACCGCGATTTGCACAGCGGTGTCTATGGCGGTGCCGTTGCGAATCCCATTACGATGCTCGCGAAAATGATTGCCAGCTGCCATGACGAGAACAACCATATTACCATTCCCGGTTTTTATGATGATGTAATTGTCGCCACTGCTGCCGAAAGAAAAGCCATGGCCGCGGCCCCTTTCGATGAGGAAGAGTACAAGAAAGATTTGGGCATCAGCACCGTTTGGGGAGAGAACAATTATACTACCAATGAACGTACGGGCATTCGTCCGACCCTCGAATTAAACGGCATCTGGGGAGGCTATACCGGTGAAGGTGCCAAAACTGTATTACCCTCAAAGGCCTTCGCAAAAATTTCTGCCCGTTTGGTACCGGCACAATCTGCTGAAAAGATCACAAAGAAACTGCTCGACTATTTCACCAGCATTGCACCTGCAGGCGTCACCGTAAAGGCCAGCGAACACCACGGTGGTGAACCCTACATGACCCCCATCGATTCAAAGGCCTACAAAGCAGCCGCCAAAGCGATCAAAGCAACTTTTGGAAAGGATCCCGTGCCGGTGCGGGGTGGAGGCAGCATTCCCATTTGTTCTCTGTTTGAAAAAGAACTGGGCGTTAAAATTGTGTTTATGGGATTTGGGCTCGACAGTGACAACCTGCACAGTCCGAATGAGAAATTCGATCTCGCCAATTTTTACAAGGGTATCGAAACCATTCCCTATTTCCATCAATTTTTTGCGGAGATGTAATCGCTATGGCAGAACAGGAAAAGCTTCGAATCGATAAATACCTATGGGCCATTCGTATTTTTAAGACCCGCAGCCTCGCAGCAGACGCCTGCGACAAAGGCAGGGTGAAATACAATGGCGATGCGGTAAAAGCAGCGAGAACGGTACACGTCAACGATGAATACGAGATCAAAACCGAAACCCGCCGCTGGCGCATCAAGGTAACCGGACTGCTCCACAACCGCCAGCAGTATTCCGAAGCGATTAAATACTACATTGATCTCACCCCTGCCGATGAAATTGAACGATTGCAATTCCAGGCATCGAGTTTCAATACTGGCAAACGGCAAAGCAAGATCGGAAGACCAACAAAAAAAGAGCGGCGCGACCTCGATGAATTTACGGGCGACTAACCCTTCCCTCCCTCCTGATAAAATCGCTAAGTTTGCCGCATGAAGATCGACATCCTGTCTGTCATACCCGAATTACTGGATAGTCCGCTACAGCACAGCATCATGAAACGTGCGCAGGCCAAAGGTTTGCTGGACGTACAAGTACATCAGCTCCGGAAATGGGCAGTGAATGAATACGGACAGGTAGACGATTACCAGTATGGTGGCGGAGCAGGAATGGTGATGATGCCCGAGCCATTGGCCAATGCGATTACGGAATTATCAGCCAATAGCCCTTATGAAGAGATAATCTACATGACGCCCGACGGTCAACGATTTGATCAATCGATGGCCAATCAATTGTCGCTGAAAAAAAACTTACTGATCATCTGCGGGCACTACAAAGGCATCGACGAACGCATCCGCCAGCAATTTGTAACGAAAGAAATTTCAGTAGGTGATTACGTGCTGAGTGGCGGTGAAATTGCTGCGGCGGTCATTGTAGATGCTATCGGCCGCCTTTTGCCAGGGGTATTGAACGACGAAACTTCTGCTTTGTTCGACTCTTTCCAGGATAACCTGCTCGCTCCACCGGTGTTTACCCGTCCGGCCGATTTTCGCGGCGCCAAAGTACCCGATGTTTTACTCAGTGGCGATCCCAAAAAAATAGAAGAGTGGCGCTACGAACAATCGGTGCAGCGGACGCGGGAGCGGAGACCAGGGCTTCTGGAGGAATAAGTTTAAAGTTTAAGGGTTTAAGGTTTAAAAGTTCTGTATGCGTATCTCTCTAACATCTACGCCAATTCCCTTCCCGCGTACGACTCCGATCGGCGCTCGCTGAACCAATGAATAAAAAACGGGAACCATTACACCAGAAACTGGCCATACGCCCAGCATAGCAGGGCGCAAACAACCATGAACCCAAAACCAAAAACTTAGAACGGCCTGGCCGCCTACCTCTTACCTCAAACCTCTCACCTTCATAAAGTAAGCGTCTATAAGTTCTCTGCGCATCCTTGCGGTTAAGCGAGGTTCCTTCTTTGACCGAAATCAAGCGGCGCCGCTATTAACCGTGAACCAAAACCCAGGAACCAGGAACTGGTTTTGACCGTTCATCAATGCCTTCCTCCGTGCAGGAAGTTTTTACCTACTTTGCGGCCCGGAATCAACCAATCCAACTGCTGTCCCTCTATGCGCTTCTTCTGTCGACTGCTCTTTGCAGGTTTGCTTACTATTCCATGTACTGTTCGTGCACAGGAAAAACCTGATGCCGACTTCCAGCAACGATTTCAACTGCCAGTTAAAAAGGCTGCCGCTGCTATAAAAATTGACGGATTATTAGACGAGGCCGACTGGCAACAGGCGCCACCGAGCTCTCCTTTCTGGCGCAAATATCCTTCTGATCATGTGCGGCCCAAAAAACAAACAGAAGTAAAAGTGGCGTACGATGACCAGTTCCTGTATTTCGCATTCGTAGCATGGGACGATGGCAAACGGGTGGCGCAAAGTTTAAAGAGAGATGGCGGACATGAACTGAACGATGCCGTGGGCATTATCCTCGATCCGATCAACCAGCGTACGAGTGGGTTCTATTTTGTACTCAACGCCTACAATGCACAATCCGACGATCAGCTCAATGGAGGATCTGGTCAGCTTACCTACAGTTGGGATAACAAATGGTATTCAGCAACGCATCAATACCCCGATCGATGGACAGCCGAAGTGGCAATACCTTTCAAAACACTTCGATATACCGCTGATAAACTGCAGTGGGGTATTAACTTCCTCCGATCCGATCTGTCGAACAATGAATATTCCACCTGGACGGAAATGCCCGTCAACTTCAAAGCCATCGACCTGGGGTATACGGGCGTGTTGAACTGGGACCAGCAACCGCCGGTAGCAAGCGGGAATATTGCATTCATACCGTATGTGACGGGAGAAGCTGCCAGCAACCGGGAAGATTCTATATCTACCAAAGCAAAGGGTAATGCCGGCTTCGATGCAAAAGTGGCCCTGTCCTCTTCCATGAATTTGGATCTAACCGTTAACCCCGACTTCTCGCAGGTAGAAGTGGATCAGCAGGTGACCAACCTCACGCGGTTCAATATTTTTTTCCCGGAGCGGCGTACCTTTTTTCTTGAGAATGCCGACCTGTTTGCCGATTTTGGCATTCCGCCCATACGGCCTTTTTACAGCAGGCGAATCGGCCTCGATAACAACGGCAACCGCATCCCGATACTGTTTGGCGCCCGGCTGAGCGGAAATCTTTCAAAGCGTACACGCATTGGCGTTATGAATATGCAAACCGGCCGGAAAGGCGATTTTGCCGGACAGAACTATTCCGCCCTGAGCATTAATCAAAGCGTTTTAAAGCGATCCGTTGTGCGCGGCTATTTCCTGAACGAAGAAGGATTTCTGACGAATACCGAAAAAGCCAATGACCCCCTGAAAAAGTTCAGTCGCAATGCGGGCATGGATTTCAACTACAGCAATTTGAAAGGAACCTGGAACGCCTGGGGCGCCTTCCACAAGTCCTATAAACCGGGCTTGAATGGCCGCAATCATTATGCAGATATCGGCGGTATGTATTCCAGCCGAGCACTCAGCATTACGGTAGACGCGGATGACGTGGGCGAGAACTATTATACCGACATGGGCTTTGTGGAACGCATTTCCAATTACGATGCAGTGCGTGATACCAGCATTCGCGTTGGCTTTAAACAAATCTTTAATGAAATCGTATACCGGATATTGCCCAACAACGGGCGTATCAGTCAGCACAATATCCAGCTAACGAATTTCTATGTATTGAACCCAAACAACAGCTTTAACGAGTTCAGTCAGCAGTTACGTTACCAGATGCAGTTCCAGAATACCGCGGGCATTGAAGTGCTGGGAGATCTTAACCATCTTCATCTGCTCTACCCGATTTCTTTCACTGGTGAGCAGCCCCTGCCTTCGGGTCATTACCGCTGGGGCACTGCGGGCATTACCTACAGCTCTGATATCAGGAAACTATTCACCTATACAATGGGTGTGCAGGGCGGTTCCTTTTACAATGGGAATTTTAAACAGGCCAGCGCGCAGATCAGTTTGCGTAAGCAACCGCGCTATAACCTTGCACTTCGGGCGGAGTATGATAAACTTGAATTTCCGGCGCCATACGGTAACACGGAATTGTTCCTGATTGCGCCGCGCGTGGAGATAAGCTTCGCAACGAATTTGTTCTGGACAACCTTTGTGCAGTACAATACCCAGGCAAATAACTTCAATATCAACAGTCGCTTTCAATGGCGCTACAAGCCGATGAGTGATATCTTCCTGGTGTATACCGATAATTACTTCTCTACCCCATTCTTCAGCAACAAAAACAGGGCATTGGTATTTAAGATGAATTACTGGCTTAACCTCTGATGGGTTCAGATAGGTAACAGCAGGCGCAGCAATACATAATAAAACAGGATCACCGCCAGGTTCAACGCAATGGTTTTTTTCATAAGACGGATTTGAGACCTGTAAAGCAGCAGTCATGCCAAACCGCTTTTCCGGAGATAGGATAACTACGCGTCCGGTAAAAAATATTTACTCCTTCTTCCGGTATCAATGAGTTATAAAAAACGGCCCGTGAAATTCCGGGCCGCTCTTCGTATTTTACCGTAAGCTTGTTCCTGGCTATCCGCCCACCGCTTCCTGATCATCGCCTTTCTCCAATGCTTTGTGTTCCATGTCGGCAAGCTTTTTCTTACCGTACGCAATGCGTGTAATGGTAATAAACAACACGGGAACGATGAAGATGGCCAGCAAGGTTGCGGCCAGCATACCACCCAGCACCGTCCACCCGATTGTTGAACGGGCGATGGCGCCGGCGCCTTCTGCAAAGGCCAGTGGCAATACCCCGAGTATAAACGCCATGGAGGTCATAACGATCGGGCGTAGCCGCAAATCGATCGCTTCAAGTGTTGCTTTCAGCAGGTTCATACCGCGATCAACCCTTTCCTTTGCAAATTCAACGATGAGGATGGCATTCTTTGCAGCAAGTCCGATCAGTGTGATCAAACCAATCTGCGCATATACACTATTTGTGAGCCTTGGGATAAATGTAAGTGTGAGTATCGCACCAAAGGCACCCAGGGGCACTGCCAGGAGCACCGAAAAGGGAACAGACCAGCTTTCATACAAGGCTGCCAGGAAAAGAAATACAAATACAATCGACAAAGAGAATATCAGCGTGGTGCTGCTGCCTGCATTGATCTCTTCGCGGCTTAACCCGGAAAATTCATACCCATAACCGGCGGGCAATACCTTATCTGCCGTTTCGCGCAATGCCTGGATGGCTTGTCCGCTGCTATAGCCCGGACCTGCACCTCCGTTGATCTCGGCTGTGCGGAACAAATTGTAGTGCGAAACGAGCGGGGCGCTCTCCGTTACTTTATAGGTAACCACAGCGCTTAACGGAAGCATTTCTCCCTGCTGGTTACGAACGTAGTATTGTTCAAGATTGGCGATCCCTGCACGATAACCGGTATCGGCCTGGGCAACGACCCTGAAATTGCGGCCATACAAAGTGAAGTCATTTACGTAGCGGCTTCCCAGGAATGTTTGCATGGTATTGTACACATCCGATAAGGAAACACCGAGCTTCTTGCATTTCTCGCGGTCTACATCCACCTGGTATCCGGGTGTCCGCGCGGTGAAAAACGAGAATGCCCGGCTTATCTCCGGCCGTTTGTTGGCTTCGGCCACAAAGGTCTGTACTACTTTTTCAAATTGCTTGATATCGTCTGTGCTTTCCCGTTGTTCCAGTTCAAAAGTAAAACCACCTGTTTGTCCGAGACCCGGAATGGCCGGTGGTGAGATCACCAATACGTTGGCACCTTTGATGGCCGCGAATTTTTGCTGCAATGAGGCAATCAAACTGGTTAATTGTTGCGACTTGTCTTTTCGCTGGTCCCATGGTTTCAGCTGGGTAAACACCGTACCGCTGTTTGACTTGGAGGCAAAGGACACGACGTTCAATCCACCCAAACCTGCAAAATGCGCTACCCCCGGCGTTTCTTTTAATATATGCATTACGCTGTCGAGCACCGCCAGGCTTCGGGTGGTAGAAGAGGCTTCGGGCAATTCATACGTCACGAACAGCCGTCCCTCATCTTCCGTGGGAATAAAACCTGTTGGCTTGGCTTTGAACAGTAGCCCGGTGCCAATAACGATGCATACAAGCACGATAATGGCATAGGGGGCGCCTTTGATCACACGTACCACCGCCGCATTGTAGTTCTTTGTGGTGCGCCTGAACCATTCGTTGAAGCGATAAAAGAATTGGTTCAGTCCACGCGAGTTCTTATCAAGGTGCATGGGTTTCAAAAACAGCGAGCAGAGCGCCGGCGTTAATGAAAGGGCCACAAATGCAGAAATCAAAACTGAAATGGCGATCGTAATCGCGAACTGTTGGTACAAGCGTCCGACAATGCCGGGAATAAACGCTACCGGCACAAACACCGCAGCAAGAATTAAGGCGATGGCTACTACCGGACCAGAGATATCCTTCATCGCGCGATACGTGGCTTCTTTAGGGGAGAGCCCCTCGCTATCGATATAATGTTGTACGGCTTCTACTACTACGATCGCATCATCTACCACGATACCAATGGCCAGTACAAAACCAAACATTGTTAGTGTGTTGATGGTAAATCCAAGTGGTATGAACAGCGCGAACGTACCGATGATGGAAACCGGGATCGCCAATACGGGGATGATGGTTGCGCGCCAGCTTTGGAGAAACAGGAATACCACGAGAATCACCAGTGCCAGTGCTTCCAGCAGGGTAACAATTACTTCATGGATCGATACCTCTACCACAGAAACACTTTCAAAGGGCACTACGTAATCAATATCTGCCGGAAAAGATTTCTTTAGGTTTTCCATTGTTTGAAAGACGCCTTTCGCCACATCCAGTGCGTTGCTGCCAGGTGCCTGGTACACGAGCAGGTAAGAAGCGCGTTTGCCATCTACAAATGAATTGCTGGCATAAGAAAACTTGCCGAGTTCCAGCCGGGCTACATCTTTCAGGTAAACAATTGAACCATCCTGCGGACGGGTTCTTACAATGATATTATTGAACTGGTCGACAGAATTCAGTCGGCTATTGGTAAACACGGTGTATTCGAATGCCTGTGCTACCGACTGTGGTGAGGATCCTACCGAACCAGCCGCAATCTGTACGTTTTGTTCGGCGAGCGCAGCGGTTATATCTGCGGGTGTTAATCCAAGCTGGGCTAATTTATCGGGCTGCAACCAAACGCGCATGCTAAAATCATCGGCCCTGGTGAATATGTCTCCCGCACCAGGTACGCGCAATAAGGCATCGCGCACGAAAATATTGGTGTAATTATCTACAAAGGTAACATTGTGCTTACCCTGCGGTGAGAACATTGCTACCAGCATCAGGATACTGGGATTGCGTTTACGCGTAGTCAGCCCCAGTCGCTTTACATCATCCGGTAATTGCGGTGTTGCAATACCCACGCGGTTTTGGATATCGAGGGCAGCTATATCCGGATCAGTACCCACTTTAAGGTTTACGTTGATGCTTGTTCTGCCATCGCTGGTGCTATTGCTCTGGATATAGGCCATACCCGGCGTACCATTCACCTGTGTCTCCACGGGTGTAGTTACAGTTTGTTCTACGGTTTGTGCATCAGCACCTGTAAAGCTGCCCGTAATTTGAACCGTTGGCGGCGTGATATCGGGGTATTGGCTGATGGGCAGGTTGAGAATCGCCAGCACGCCCAACAACACGATCACTATTGAGATCACGATGGCGGTAACAGGCCGGCGTATAAAAGTATTCGCAATCATGTATACGAATGAATTTCTGAATTAGTAATAAATCAAAACAGGATCAATGCCTGCTGCTGTCTTTCGCAGCCTGTACTACGGATCCATCGCGCAGGCGCTGCACGCCTTCCGCAACGATCTTTTCGTTTTCGGTAAGGCCGCTTTTCACCACAATCTTATCATTGATTACCTGTCCGGTAATAATCTTACGCTGCGATACCTTGCTGCTATCGCCCAGTACAAACACAAAGTATTCACCCATCTGCTCGGTAACGGCTTTGTAAGGAATCAACAGCATTTGCTCATTGCCGTTATTGCGGATACGCAGGTTACAGCTCATGCCCGATTTGAGCATCTTGTTCTTATTTGGAAAGACAATTCTGGCCTTGATGGTACCGGTTTGCGGATCAACCGCGCGATCAATCAAAGTAATGGAGCCTGGATACGGATACACAGACTGGTCGGGTAATTCCAGCAGGAAAACAGAATCGCGGGCGCTGCCAGGCTTTTGCTGCAATTGGGTGAACCGACCAATTTGTTTTTGATCCACGGCCACGTCCACCGCCATCGGGTCGTCGGAAGAAACGGTGTTGAGGATGGTTTGCCCGGGTGATACCGCGGCTCCCAACTTCACCTGTGATATCCCGATGGTGCCGTCGAAGGGTGCATAGATTGTAGAGTACCGTACGTTGGTCTGCACGCTGGCTACATTTGCCTTGGCGGCTTCGAACTGCATTTTCGCGGCCTGGAGATCGGCCTGTGCATGTTCAACTGTTTGCCGCGCAATCGCGTCCTGTTTTTGCAGTTCTGCATAGCGGTCAGCATCTTGTTGTGCTTTACCAAGGTTGGCTTTCGCTACGTTCAGGTTGGCGACCGCCTGGTTATAACCCGCCTGGTATTGCTGCTGGTCTATCGAATAAAGTTTTTGTCCCTTGCGCACAGCTTGTCCGTCTTTAAAAAAGATGCCGGTGATATAACCGGTTGTTTGGGGTCGTAACTGCACTTCGTTGAGCGCAACCACGGTAGCAGGGTATTCATCGAAATATTGTGCGGCTCCTTTTTGAACGGTGTAAAGTGCAACAGCCGCCGGTGGTGGAGCTTTGGACGCGTCGGCTGGTTTTGACGAAGAACCGCAGGCACTGAGAAGGCCGAGTGCCGCACTTAGTCCGGTTAAAACAGGTATGCGTGTATTCATAAATGCTTTTCTTGCAGTGGATGTATTAATATTGAATGGTTCCAAGTTGTTTTTCTACGTCGAGCCGGTTACTTAGCAGCTCGTACAGGGCATTGGCATAATTTACCTGGGCGGTCCGCAGATCAGTTTCCGCGAAAATGACATCGAGGTAAGTCTTGATACCAGCTTTGTATTGCAACTGAATGGTGTTGTACACCTCTTCGGCAATAGTGAGATTATCTTTCAGCACCAGGTAAGATGCGTAACTGCTTTTATACCCGGCCATGGCCTGGGCATAAGCAGCACTGATATTATTGCGCAGCGACTCCACATCGTATTCAGCGCGTTTCAACTGGAACCCTGCCTGCCGAATCTGCTGTATTCGTTTTCCTCCCTGGAAAATCGGGAAAGCCAGGCTGATGCCAGCAAAGGAGTTGGGAAAATTATTACTGTACAGTTTGCCGAAATCGTTGTTCAGGTAGTTCATGTTGTAATTGCCGAAGGCAGAAACAGACGGCAGATAACCCCACTTATAATAATTGAGGTTACTTTCCAGTAAACGGCGTTGCGTTTGCAGCAACTGGTATTCGATGCGGTTATCGAAGTTTACGGTTTGCAGGGTATCCAGCATGGCTTCCTGTTCGAGGTGGGTACTGTCGTAGTCCAGTGAAAGTGTGCTGTCGGCGGGCCAGCCCATGGTATATTTCAGGTAGGCAAACTTTGCTTTCAGGCCTTCTTCATGTTGCTTTTTCTGCGCTTTTGCATTGTTCAATGCAATGGTAGCACGTTTGTAATCGATCTTATCGACAATACCGCCCTGGTATTGGTTGT
>JAGWTK010000058.1 GCA_028876035.1 Bacteroidota bacterium | reverse complement strand
GTTGCTGTTTTCAGGTAATCGCCGCCGGCATCCACGGTTCTCTGACCATTGGTAAAAATGAAATTGGTACCACGCAGTGTACCATAAGGCTGGTTGAGGGACGCGTTTAATGTAATACCGCCCTGGAAAGAACCGAGTACAAGGTTTTGCGATTCTTCACCCTGGTCGTTCTTGAACAGCGCCAGCACCTTGTTGCGGTTGCGTGTCCAGTTTACATTGATGTTCCAGGAAAAGTCCTGTGTTTTCACGGGTGTGCCGTACAGGCTCAGTTCGATACCCTTGTTCTGGACGGTACCGCTGTTGAGGTAATAAGCGGAATAACCGGTAGAAGTAGACAGGGTAACGGGTACAATCTGGTCGATGGTCTTTGTCTGGTAATAGGTAACGTCGAAGCCTAACCGATTTCTGAGGAAGGCCATTTCCAGGCCAGCCTCTGCACTACGTGTCCGCTCCGGCCGCAGGTTGGCATTGTTCTTAATCGTGGGTACGGTTGCTTGTCCTACCGAACCGATCGGAGGCAGAATATTGTACACATCGTTTACGCTGTAAATGGGTGCATCGTTGCCCACTTCCGCATAGTTCACGCGCACTTTACCATACGACAGCCAGGGGGATCCCTTCATCAGTTCAGAGAAGGCAAAGCCCAGTGAAGCGGAAGGGTAGTAGTATACATTGTTTCCCTTTGGAAGGGTGGAAGAAGCATCTCTCCGGATGGTTCCATCGAGTGTAACCATATTGCGCCAAACGAGCGTAGCGCCGCCGAATACGCCATCCACTTCCCGGCGGCGATCTGATTCTGTGGGTGCATTCGGTGCGTTGAGCGAATTGTTCAGTGAATACACACCGGGTACAAACAAACCGCCGTTGGTAATGCCAAAGATGCTCTGGTCACGCTGTTTCCGGATATTGGTACCCAGCAATGCCTTTACGGTGAAATCGTTGGATACTTTTTTATCGAAATTCAGCAGCAGATCATAGTTGGTCTCATTCCAGCTGTGGTTGAAACGGGAATAGTAGGGAACGCCAACCGAACCAACGGCTTTTCTTTCTTCCTGCAGCTCTGAATAATTATCTACCGAAACCCTGCCGAGGATATTCAGCCAGTCGGTGACTTTGTAATTGAGGTTCACATTTCCGAAATAGCGGTTACGCGTGTCCGTTTCGAAATTCTGGTAACGCACGAAATAGGGATTGTCCCAAAAAATGGGTACAAGATTATCGGGGTCGGCCCAGTTCCAGGTGACGTTTTTACCCGTGCGGAAATAAGCATCCTTCAGTTCTTTGATATCAACATTCGTTTGAAACCATTCCCTGAAATTGGTCATCACGTTACGTGCGTTGGCGCCATCATAACCGGTACCATAACGACCCTTGCCATTGATATTGGCGAAGTTGATGGCTGCTCCTGCCGTGAGCCGCGGTGTGATATTATAGGTCGCACCAAAGTCGAGGATGTTCTTGGTGATCTTACTATTGGGCAGAAGTCCTTTATCATCATTGCGGGTATAGCCCAGCTTGAAGGAGCCTTTGTCTGATCCGCTGTTGATGAAGACGCTGTTGTTGAGCGATACCGGGTGCTCGAAGAACGTATTTGGATTATTGGCCGCCGCTGTCCAGGGACGTGCCTTACCATAGTAAGGGGAACTGGGGTCAAATGCGTCCCATTGGTACACCATCAGGTTGGGATCAAATTTGGCTCCATAAGAGGCGTCTTCACTGGTGGGCGTAACAAGATCCGGGGTGCCATCGCCATTGATATCGCGGTAAAAAAATCTGCCCGTCGGGTCTTCGTAGTAGGCACCATAACCGCCGCCATATTCTGTTTGGTATTTGGGAAGGGTTGATTTATCTACTGAACCCACGACTACGCCGGAGTTTACAGTAATACCCAATCCGCGTTTGCCTTTTTTAGTGGTAATAAGAATGACACCATTGGCACCAATTGAACCATACAAGGCGCTGGCGGCAGCACCTTTTAAAACAGAAATTGATTCGATGTCATCGGGGTTGAGGTCGGCCGCTGCATTACCGTAATCATACCCGCCACCGCCCTGGCGCTGGCCCGAGGAGTTGGTATTGGCGTTGTTGAACGGAACACCATCCACTACGAACAGTGCCTGGTTATCGCCGGTAAGTGATTTAACACCACGGAGAATAACGTTCGTAGAAGCGCCCAATGAATTGTTCTGGCGTATTTCCAAACCAGACACCTTACCCGATAAATTACCAATGAAATTACTGCTCCTGTTTTTGCTGAGTTCGTCGCCGGCTACCTGTTGTGCGGCGTAACCGAGTTCGTTTTTGTTACGGCGTATACCCAATGCCGTTACGACTACTTCCTGCATGCTGCCCTGTGACTGCAATACAGGACTAACCGAGGTGGAAGTACCAGTAGGAATGTCCAGACTTTCGAAACCTGCTCCGCTGATGGTGAGGACGGCGTTAGCGGGCGCCTGGATGGTAAATTGTCCGTTCTGATCGGCGGCTACAGCGGTCGTTCCGCCTTTCACTTTCACGGTGGCAAAGGGCACAGGATTGCCCTTATCGTCTTTTACCTGTCCGCTTACATTCCTTAGCTGTGCATTGGCCAGGATAGTAAACAGCAGCAGGTGTGCTGCCAGTAAAGCAATTCTTCTCATGTGACTATGTTTTGTTTTAAAAAAGGAAAAAAGGTTTCTTGTCCGTCCTTTTTAGAAAAAAAGAACAGCTTGTTCAGCGGCTTTGCAGCCCAATGGTCTTATAAGAGAGGGTGTTTTGGTTAACGGCCCGGGCCGTATTCGTTGTCATTTGCAAGCTGACAACTCTTGTTAAGACAAATATAAAGGCGGGGTTGATGCTTTGTTAAATTTCCGTGAACGGTAATTTCATGACAAGATTGATTACGTGGTTGTTATGAGAATAATTTAATGTCCATTTAATTAATATTAAAAAGTTGTGAAAAGCTTCATGGCATTTGCGCAGTGATTTTACGGGCCTTCAGTAACAAAAAAAGCAGCACGGGAGGTGCTGCCTTAATAATGCGTTACAGTATTCTTTAAAACTTAAAGCCGGTGGTGATGGCTATATTGCTGCCTTTCCCTTTTACGAGCGCAAAGGTGTTGGCTTTGTCGGACAAACGGTAAGGGAAGTTGATGTCATTGCTGAGGTTGTATACATACGTTGCATCGATGAAGAAGCCCTTGTTGCGATATCCCAATCCGCCACTCAGGTACATTTTGTTTCCTTTTAATTCAGATTCTTTGTAGGGATCAGTGTAGTAGGAAAAGCCAAGTCTTGCCATCACCGTGGTAAACTTGATCTCACCGCCTACCCGGAAGTTGAATGCGTTTTTATAATATTGTTTGATGCCGGTGTTAACGCCGTCGTAGTAGCTGTTGTCGCCATTTTGTTCGGCGGTTTTAAAACGGTTGGATTTGTAACTTACGTATTCCACATCTGCCGTAATAAAGCCTTTCTGCTGTTTTACGTCCTGCACAGAGTTCAGCACATAAGCACCGCTTACCATAAAGCGCCAGGGAGTCGTCAAATCATATTTGTAGGTGGGCGTTTGATAGCCGAGGGTGCTTAAGTCGGCGGTAATTGTGCTGTTATTGGTATGCACGTAATTCTCCGTATTGGTGGTCATGGTAGCATAATAGGTGTCGGTCATCCCGTAGATGGTGGGTGTATGAATAGCCGCGCCAATGCGCAGGTTTTCGGCGGCCCGGTAAATAGCGCCCAGTTTCAGGTTTAAACCAATGCCCTTGGTGGTGTAGGTTTCGGTTAATGATGAACTGGCGAAATTGCTGTTGGCATCGCCTGTTGCATCAGTTTCAGTGAAGGTGCTGTTGCGGGTATAATTCACAATGGGAATACCCAGGCTTCCACCGAGATAAAACTTATCCATGTTGGTACCGGCGAAGCCCAGTGCGAGTTCTGTAATGCCGCCTGATGTTTGAATCGTATTTTGTTGGTTAACCAGGTAAGGCGCTCCATCCCGGAGATTTTTCCAGAGTGCCATACTCACTACCTGCGGGTTCTGACTGGCCGGTAAAGACGGAATGGATACAGTGTCTACCAGGTAACTGTAATACGCAAGTTGGGTGGGAATCGACAAACTACTGCCCAGCACATTGTTTAAACTGATGCCGCTGTTGGCGATTTCAGACGCGTACTGTTCGCCGTACGAACTGAAATTGTTTTTACCGGAATAGCTGATGCGGTTGTTGAAGTCCGCTGTTCGTGTTACCGCAATGGCAAAAGCGCCGCCGGTCCAATTGCTGTTCGGTGTACTGAATCCAAAAACAGCACCACTGGTGCCAAGGTTAAAAAAGCTTTTGTTGTCCACCTTGCTGTCGCCGCGGAAATTGGAAGTATTCTTTATCGTGGAAAACCCGGGAGTGATCACGAAGTCCCTGGTTTTGTAAAATGCCAGTCCGGCCGGGTTTACAAACGTATTGCTGATATCTCCGCCGAGCGCACCAATAGCGCCGCCGACGGCCTGGGTGCGTGCCGTTCCGTTGGGTGCCAGCCAGCTATATTTTAGCACATCTTCGGGAACCTGTGCTGAGGCCTCCATAAAACATCCGCCAATAAGAACAAGACCTGTCAATAATTTTTTCATACCGTTCTGAATAAATGTTGGGATGGGCAAAAAAAAGAGGAACATTTAAGTGGATGACTCAAATTGGTTCCTCTCTATGCCTTTATCGCTTGAATTGTAAATCGCTTCTTTTAGTTGCCGCGTGAAGGACGGCTGGGTGCAGACCCGCCACCACCACCACCAGTGCTTCCACCACCACCACCACCAGATGAAGGGGTATAGCTTCTTGATGGGGTATAGGTATTTGAACTGCCGGAGCTGGAAGGCGAATAAGCCGGGTGGTTGCCGCCGCTATTGTTGTAATAGGATCTGCCCGAATTTGAGTTGTTGTAATTATTGCTGTTGTTATAGCGCGCACCATTGTTGTTGTAATAGCTGCCGCCGCTGTTCACATTGTTTACGTAATTGCGCGAAACAGGACGGTTGGCATTGTTGCTGCTTCCATAGCTGTTCACATTGAATACGGCAGGTCGGCTGGCTGTAGTTAACAAGGGCGATTTCGAGCCGGTCAAACTTCCATAGTATCCGCCGCCTCCGTAAAAGCCACCGCCATAAAAGCTGTTGTAATAACCAAACGGCGAGTAGGGATTATAAAAATTATTCCACGCGAAGTAGCTGTTCCAGGGGCTGTACAGTCCATAGTTGAAGCCATCGTAGTAGCTATTGTAACGCCAGTCGAAACCGCTGTACATATCATACCCGTTCATGTAATACGGGTTGCCAACACTCATACGCAGGAAGCGATCATCACGCATCTGGTCCTGGTATTGTTCGTAGGTCTGGTAATTGGTTCCCTCTTTCTGTTTTCTAACCTCAGCATAACTGTTCACTTCTTTGGGCTTGCCCGGCGAATAATACACATCGTCCGGTGTTTGCCCGGTTTTATAAACGGATGCGCAGCTGCTGAAGGCTGCCACACCGAGGACAAGTAGTAAAATTCTGGTATTCATATAATAAGTGTTTGAGGTTTTAAAACTACTTTTGCGGATTGCTTATTAAAAGTACAATAATTAACAAGCAAAAGACAATTAAATCCAGCTAAATATTGCCATGGGATTGTTAAAATGCTAACAGTCATTAGCATCCCTGGCAACCCATTCTAACAGACTAGCTATGGCAAAAGAAATTACCAGCCGGGAACAGGACTATTCACAATGGTATAACGACCTAATCCTAAAGGGAGGATTGGCCGATTACAGTGCGGTAAGGGGGTGCATGGTCATAAAGCCACATGGCTTTGCGCTCTGGGAGCATATGCGTGATCAGCTCGACAAAATGTTCAAGGAAACAGGGCATGTGAATGCCTACTTCCCCTTGTTTATACCCAAGAGTTTCCTGAGCAAGGAAGCGGCGCATGTGGAAGGCTTTGCAAAAGAATGTGCAGTAGTGACCCATTACCGCCTGAAAAACGATCCCAACGGCAACGGGGTAGTAGTAGATCCGGAGGCAAAGCTGGAAGAGGAGCTGATTGTACGGCCAACATCGGAGACCATTATCTGGAATTCGTATAAAGATTGGATCCAGTCGTACCGCGACCTGCCCCTGCTCATTAACCAATGGGCCAATGTGGTACGTTGGGAAATGCGCACCCGCCTGTTTCTTCGCACCGCCGAGTTTCTGTGGCAGGAAGGTCACACCGCGCATGCCACCGCCGCAGAAGCCATCGCAGAAACAAAACAAATGCTGGATGTATATGCGCAATTCGCAGAAGAATGGATGGCCCTGCCTGTGATTAAAGGAGTGAAAACCGCCAATGAACGCTTTGCCGGCGCAGAAGATACCTATTGCATCGAGGCACTCATGCAGGATGGTAAGGCGTTGCAGGCTGGCACCTCTCATTTCCTGGGGCAGAATTTTGCAAAAGCATTTGACGTAAAGTTTTCGGACAAAGACAATAAGCTCGATTATGTATGGGCCACCAGCTGGGGGGTGAGTACTCGCCTGGTTGGGGCGCTGGTGATGGCACACAGCGACGACGATGGGTTGATTCTTCCGCCCCGCATTGCGCCCCTGCAGGTAGTGATCGTACCCATTTACAAAGGAGCCGATCAAAAAACGCTGATCGACGCCAGGGTGCAGGAGCTGCTGAATGGTTTAAAGAAACGCGGCATCCGGGTGAAATACGATGATAGTGACAACAACCGTCCGGGATGGAAATTTGCCGAATATGAAATGAAGGGCGTACCGGTACGGATTGCCCTGGGGGCACGCGATCTCGAAAACAATGTAGCCGAAGTGGCCCGCCGCGATACAAGGGAGAAAAAAAGTGTTAGCCTCGACGGTCTCGATGAAAGTATTGCACAGCTGCTGGAAGACATTCAGCAATCGATGTACAACAAAGCAAAAGCTTACCGCGACGAGCACATCACCGAGGCGACCAGCTGGGATGAATTTGTGCAGTTGCTGGATACAAAGGGCGGCTTTATTGCTGCGCATTGGGACGGCACAGCAGAAACCGAAGAAAATATCAAACAGCAAACCAAGGCGACGATACGCTGCATTCCGCTGTACAACCCACAGGAAGAGGGAAAATGCATCCTCAGTGGCAAACCCTCGAAAGAGCGGGTGTTGTTTGCGCGGGCGTATTGATGTTGCAGCGAATGCAATTACCATATGTTGTTCCTGCCATTCATAGCAACACCGGTATTCATGACGGTGTATACGCGTAGCCTCGAATGGCTGCGAACACATATGCTGGCATGTCCGTCCCGCCGCTGGCTGCACCTGCAATGCCCGGGTTGTGGTAGTCAGCGCAGTTTGCTCGCCCTGCTTTCAGGTAATATTGCCGAAAGTGTACAGCTGTATCCTGCCCTGATACCATTTTTGCTGGTATTGTTGTACACCTTGCTGCACCTTGTTTTCCGTTTCCGGCAGGGTGCTCTCATAATAAAATATAGTCAGTTCGCTGTAGCGATCATAATCACTGTGTCCTATATTTATAAGGCCATCAACCACCAAATCGCTGCCTGATGAGTTATCAGTCTTACCAACGACCACCTTATCCGCCTTATCAAACGCCGCTGCCAAATGCGACGGCCGTGTTGGTATTGGGCATTCTGGGCATACCGGGTTGTCTTTGTTATGGCTTGCCCGGACTCGTTTTGTCGGGCATTGCGCTGTTCCTCGCGCAGAAAGATCTGCGGCTATACAATGAAAATCCGGATGCGTATACGCCAGGCTCTGTCAGTAACCTGCGAACCGGACGCATTTGCGCCATCGCCGCCTTGTCGATTTCACTGGCATGGATAGTGTTCCTGATTGTAATCGTACTTGCAAGTGGCGTTGCAGCGCTCAGCGATCCCACCCATTTTTTTCACCGGTAAGAACGTAACCACCCGCACTTAAAAAAAGCCTTCTTATAATATGGACCAGGAAACAAGCATCTTTGATCAACCACGACAGTACCCTGCTCAGCAAGTGCTCCCAAATGCAACGGCAGTGCTGGTACTCGGAATTCTTTCTTTAGTGCTGTGCTTTATTGGCGTGGTATTGGGCATCATCGGCCTGGTACTGGCCAACAAAGATCTCCGCTTGTACCGCATGAGTCCTGAGCTTTACACGGCAGGGTCTTACAACAACCTCAAAGCTGGCCGAACCTGCGCGATCATCGGGCTGGTGCTGCAATCACTTTTTGTAATTGGGTATATCGCCTGGATTGTTTTCGTTTTTGCAGCATTCAGCAACATGCATTAAAAACATCCCCGGTTATTCCTTTGTGGCGAGATAGTTATAATCCTGCAACAATTTTTCAAGGAAGATGATGGGTTCAAGCTGTGTCTGGATTTTTAAGGCAGACTGCACACGGGCTGCCGTGCGGTATGCCAGGTCCTGGTGTTTACGGTTGTAACTGTTGGAAAGAACCGATTTGATGGTATTGATGTCGCGATCGCTCAGGCGCATCACTTCCGGGAACATCACTTTGTAATTGTGCTGATCCACTTCCTGGAAAACGGTATCGTTGATAGAGGTATTCACCCGGGTGTTCACCAGAATAGTAGCTGCCGCGAGGTCACCCAGCCGCTGGCCTTTCGCCGTAACAGCGATGGTGATCACCACTACAATTCCGGGAATCGCCATTGAAAAAACCTGCAGCAATACACCCAGTCCGGGTATAACCACGCCAAATACCAGCGGCCATTCAAAAAACCGGAAGATCCAGCGTAGCAAGTACTGGCTGAGGCTGGGTTCACCGCCGTGCAGGCTCATCACGCGCAGGTCAAAGATTTTTTTTCCCAGCGTTTGACCATGCATGAATACCTCAGACACGAGTGAATAAAAAAGAATGGGCACTGAAATAAACAGGATGCTCCAGCCGTATATAGCCTGGCCAACACCGGTGACCGACGTATCGTACACAAAATTGCCGACTATCCACGCATAAAGTGCCATAATGAAAAGATCCACGAGGTAGGCGAAGATGCGCTTGTGCAGTTCGGCCGTCTCGAAATCGAGCGGGAGATTGAAAGGTGTTGCTATCTGAATCGAGGCCATGCGCTTGTTTTACCAAAAGAAGTTTATTGCAGAAAAAAAACCGCCTTCGTACAATATTAATGATATATTTTTATTATCATGTAGACCTCTGTATTGAACCCAAATTTCTGTGAATTAGTATGCGGGAAGCGCTTTTTATCAAAAGAAACGCAAAAAAATGGCAGGAGTACCAGCATTTTCAAACCGATGACCCGGATGAGAAAGCAGAACGGTTTATTAACCTGGTCGACGACCTCGCCTATGCGAAAACTTTTTATCCCCATGGGCGTGTAACCCGTTGGATCAATAGTCTCGCCGTCAGCACCTACCAGTCGGTTTACCAGAACAGGCGCCAGGATTTTTCCCGCCTTCTCCAGTTTTGGAAAACCGGCCTGCCCCTCGTAGTGCGCAAATACCACCGCATCCTGCTTTTTACTTTTTTGTTTTTTGCCGTCTTCTGTACCATCGCCGTGTATTCTTCCTGGAAAGATGCGCATTTTGTTCGCGGCGTACTGGGCGACGATTATGTGAATATGACGGAAGAGAACATTGCAAACGGTGATCCTTTTGGCGTCTATAAAGATGAGAGTTCGTTTGGCATGTTTATGCGGATCGCCTACAATAACATCAGGGTAGATTTTCTCATGTTCATCTTTGGCATTTTCTTCGGACTGGGTACCATCTGGTTGCTCTTTCAAAACAGTATGATGCTGGGTGCTTTTCAGTATATGTTCTTTGCCAAGGAACTCGGGTTGCAGTCGGTACTGGTGATCTGGATTCATGGTACTCTTGAAATTTCCGCAATGATCATTGCCAGCACGGCCGGTTTTATTCTTGCCAACGGCATTCTTTTTCCGGGCGCCCTTAAACGATTTGATGCCTTTACGCGGTCCGCGCGTGATGCAGTGAAGATTACGGTAAGCCTGGTGCCCATCACCTTAACTGCCGCATTCCTGGAAGGCTATATCACGCACCTGATGTCGCAGCACTACGATCGGGAGTCGGGCAACTTTGGTTTACCGGTTTGGGCAGCCGTACTCATCCTGGCTGCTTCGCTCAGCTTTATCGTTTGGTACTTCATTATTTACCCTATAAAAGTGCAACGCTCCGTTGCCGCTGCAGCTGCTGCCGGTCCCGTGCAGCCATTGTACCTGCCCGATAGTGAATAATTTGCTTCCATACCATCGGCTTTGCTTGCTGCTGCTGTTGCTGTTTGCAGTGGGAAACGCATCCGCGCAAACAGACACCGCTACCCGTGAATTCCTCGATTCGCTCAAAACAACACCTAACTATACCAACGAACAGGATACGGTGAGTACGGTGGTGCAGAACGATGCCGAAGAAACCACTACGGCCGAATCTTACCCCATGGACACGTCCATCTTTGTGAGCGTACGGCCATTGCCGGCAGATTCTTTTCGCTTGCTCCGAAATCAAAAGGCGTATTCCTGGCATGCCTGGGTCGACAGCCTGCTGCGGGCGAACGAAAAAAAGAATATGCACAACCGGAAGCCACCTGATATCAATTTCCGTTTTCTTGACAGTTTTTTCACGGTGCTGAAATGGATACTCGGACTTGCCGTGCTCTTTGTACTGGGGCTTGTCGTGTATAAACTCTTTCTCAGCGATGGTTCACTTTTATTACGCAACCGGAAGAATGTGGAAGTGCAAACGGAAGAAGAGCAGGTGCTGTCGCCCGAACATTTTGGTGCACAAATCGGCGCTGCTGAAACAAAAAAAGATTTCCGGATGGCCATTCGTTACCGCTACCTGCGCATTCTGCACCAGTTGGCGGAGAAGAATTTACTGGTACCCGGGACAGAGAAGACAAACTACCAATACCTTGCAGAGTTGCGGAAAAGCGCGCCTGATATCGCGCGCAGGTTTCAATCCATCGTTACACAGTATGAATATGTGTGGTATGGCGAATATCCTTTGTCAGAGTCATTGTACCGCGAAATAGCAGCGGGATTTAAGCAGTTTACAGAACCATTGGAATCATGAAGCTGAAAAGCAGCAGATATTATTGTTTCATTCTTTTAGTCGCCACGCTTTGTTGCGTGGGCAGCGGCTGCCGTAAAAACGGGCGGTCACTACCATCGATGTCGCCTGCTTACCAATACAGGGATAAGGGACCGATGGGAACCTCCGTGTGCTACGAACTCCTGCGTACACAGTTTGATGCCGCCATACAACTGGCCTCCCGTAACAGCAAGGGCCAGCTGAACCCGCTGACCTACATGAAAGGTACCAGCTATGTATGCATTGGAAAGAGCTTGTCGCTGAGTGATGAAGAATTGCAGCACCTGCTGGAGTACGTAGAACGGGGCAATGAATTTTTTCTCGCGGCGGATGTGTTTGATCGCCGGCTCATGGATACACTAGGCATCCGCTACAGCCGCCCAATGACACTTCCCAATGACTCCCTGCCCGGTCTGCGGGATACGTATAGCATGATGGCCGATACGCATTATTTTGGGGGAAAGCACTATGGCTTTTACTTCGAACCGATGCTGGATTATTTTTCATCTTTCGACAGCAGCTACGCAAAAGTGCTGGGCGTTAATGAAAGAAACGAACCCAACTACCTCGTGCTGAAATACGGCAAAGGCAAATTTTATTTTCACCTTGCACCAGCGACCTTTACGAATTATTTCCTGCTCAGCGGAGAAAACAGTAACTATTTTGCCGACGTCTTCTCCTACCTTAACCACGACGCAAACGCTGTGTACTGGGGCGATGTGTCGCGTTTCGGCAGCAGCAACCACGATTTCTCTTCCCTGTCGATGTTCTGGAATAACCCGCCCCTGTTGGGCGCATTGCTTTTATTCTGCCTGCTGATGCTGCTGTACATAGCTTTCGGAAGCAAACGCCGGCGGAGAATTGTGCCGGTAGCAGTACCCAACAAGAACGAAAGTCTTTCTTTCGTACATACCATCGGCAATCTCTATCTCCAGAAAAAAGACAACCGCGGGATCGCTGTTAAAATGATCAATCACTTTTTTGAACACTTACGAACGCAGCACTATATTCCCACGCACACGCTGAACGATGAATTTGTGCAGGCACTCGCAAGAAAAACCGGGGTAGACGAACAGCGGGCACGGGAACTGGTGGGTATGACGGAATATGTAAATACAGTGGACCAGTTAACCGACCAGGAACTGTTTAACCTGAACAACCTTATATACGAATTTTATAAAAACCGATAACCATGGATGAAATTGTTTTCCGTCAGCGGACCGATTTGTCGCAGCTCAATGAAGCGGTGGCGCAAATACGGGATACCGTTGGCAACGTCATAAAAGGACAACAGCAGATGGTCGATTTGATCATTGCTGCATTGTTATCCGATGGACATATCCTTGTAGAAGGCGTGCCAGGGGTGGCCAAAACACTCACCGCAAAACTGGTCGCCCGGATCATTGACGCTGGTTTTTCGCGGCTGCAGTTTACACCTGACCTGATGCCATCCGATGTTTTGGGTACATCGGTGTTCAATCCAAAAGAGCTTCGTTTTGAATTCAAAAAAGGCCCCATCTTCAGTCATATCGTTCTTATTGATGAAATTAACCGGTCGCCGGCGAAAACACAGGCCGCGCTGTTCGAAGTAATGGAAGAAAGACAGGTGACGGTGGATGGGCACACCTATCCCATGGAAGCGCCTTTCATTGTGATGGCTACACAAAATCCGATCGAACAGGAGGGTACCTATCGCCTGCCCGAGGCACAACTCGATCGCTTTATTTTCAAAATTGAAGTGGGCTACCCCACGCTCGCCGATGAAATAAGTTTACTAACGGAGCAGCACAACCGATCGTCGTTGCAACTGCTCGACAATGTGCCCCGGATCATCAACCGCGAAGAGGTAGCGCACTACCGCAACCTCGTGCTGCAGATTACGGTAGAACAAAGGCTGCTCGAGTTCATCGCGCGCATTGTACACGAAACCCGGAACAATTCTTCGCTTTACCTGGGTGCTTCTCCCCGGGCTTCACTTGCCATCGTAAAAGCAGCAAAGGCATTTGCGGCCATCCGCGGGAGGGATTTCGTGACACCGGAAGACATTGTTGATGTAGTGCCGCATGTGCTGCGTCACCGCATCATTCTCACGCCGGAAAAAGAGATGGAAGGTTTAACGCCCGACGAACTGATCCAGAAAATCATCAAATCCGCTGAAATCCCCCGATAGCCTATGTTTCTCCTGTCCATACTTGGTATAGGCGGATTGCTGTGGGTACTTGCACACCTGGTACTGAAACCGCTGTTTTTTACACAGCGTTTCTACATTGCCGGTAGCGTAGTAGTGTTGTTGTTCCTGCTCTCGTATTTCTTTAGCTGGCTCAGTTTGGCAGCGTATGCAGCCACTGCACTGTTCGGGGCATTGTTACTATCAGACCTTGCCTTTGTGTTTATATTCGGGAAAAAGCCGGTGGCTTCAAGGTATATGGCTGAGCGATTGAGTAATGGAGATATCAACCCCGTAAGCGTTACCGTGAAAAGCAATTACCCGTTCCGCGTGAAGCTGGAAATCATCGATGAACTTCCGGAGCAGTTCCAGGAAAGAAACAACCGGTTGCGGCGGACGGCCACGCCCGGCGCTACCATTGGGTGGAACTATACGCTTCGTCCTGTTGAGCGGGGAACGTACGAATTCGGCGATATTATTGTGTATACCGAATCAATGCTGGGTTTTGTTAGTCGCCGTTTTGATTGCCCCGCGGCGGCTACGGTACCGGTGTTTCCATCGTACATGCATATGCGCCGCTATGAACTGATGGCCGCCTTTGCGCAAACCCACGAAACAGGGTCGAAGCGCATGCGTAAGATCGGGCACAGCCTCGAGTTCGAACAGATCAAAGAGTACGCGTTGGGCGATGATATCAGGAATATCAACTGGAAAGCTACCGCAAGAAAGGCAGGGCTGATGGTAAACAACTATACCGAACAACGCTCGCAACAGGTGTATTGCGTGGTCGATAAAGGTCGCCTGATGAAGATGCCCTTCGAAGGATTGTCCCTGCTCGATTATGCCATCAATGCAAGTCTCATGCTGTGCAACGTGAGCCTGTACCGGCAGGATCGTTTTGGGTTGCTCACCTTCGCCAATAAACTTGGTAACTTTCTCCCTGCCGATCGCAACCGGGGACAGTTGGAAAACGTACTCAACACGCTGTATAACCAGCAAACGGCTTTCCTGGAAAGCGACTACGAGAATTTATA
>JAGWTK010000538.1 GCA_028876035.1 Bacteroidota bacterium | reverse complement strand
CCGTGAGGCGAGGATCAGCCACCTTGCGTATGCCCCGGAGATTGCCGGTGCGATGTTGCAGCGACAGCAGGCAACGGCCATTGTAGCAGCCCGCTTTAAAATTGTTGAAGGTGCCGTGGGCATGGTGGAACTTGCGCTGGAGACGCTTTCCCGCAAGGAAATTGTACAACTGGACGAGGAAAAGAAAGCGGCCATGGTCAGCAACCTGATGGTCGTGTTGTGTGGCGAGAAGGCAGCTACGCCCGTACTCAATACCGGCACACTGTACCAGTAATCATATCCTGAATAAAGCAGCATGGCGGATAAAAAAAGTTTTGTACTGCGCATTGATGAAGAAACCTATCGTTTGCTCGAGAAATGGGCGTCCGATGAATTCCGCAGTGTAAACGGACAAATTGAATGGATCATTCACCAGCAATTGCTGGCGGCGGGGCGCGGGAAGCCAGGCGGGGAAGGGGCGTCGAAGAAAAGTTCTAAGTCTTAAGTCGTAAGTCCTAAGTCCTTTAGCGTCGCAGGTTTCCGTTACGTACCTGTCCGATCCAGTCGGGGGCACGCGCATGTTGGACTTACCTGATAAGAAATGTGTGTATTTAATGTAACAATGGTTCAGTGTTGAGATTCCAGGTTTTGCAGGAATGACGCTGCCAAAAAATGCTTTATCTTTTCCTTGCATGAATCGTGTGCCGGACGTGTAATCAAAAATCCCAGTTCACTTACTATGCAAGCAACCAAAGACCTGTCTGCTTTCAAAAAAAACCTGGTAAGGCTAAGCATCCTGCTCTTTGCCCTTTCACTCACCCAGAAAGCGTATTGCACGGCAACGCAATGCAGTGATTCGATCATGGTGTTGCTGTTGGGATGGGCCGGACTTACGAGCGGTATTTCAGGCATCGCCTGGTTCGCCAATCCATTGTTGATTGCCAGTTGGCTGATGCTCAGGCGAAACCTGACAGCCGGTATGTTTATGAGCATAGGGGCTGCATTGCTGGCAATGTCTTTCCTGGTTTTTGATACAGTGGCAACGAGTGAATCGGGGCATACGGGCCAGGTAACAAACTATAAGGCGGGTTACTGGCTTTGGATGGGGAGCACGTTTTGCATGCTGGCAGCCAGCTTTTACCTGAAACTGATGGCAAACAGGGAGGCGATGCGGCAACGCCCGAAACCGAATGAATACCTGCATTAGTTCAGACCGCATTTAGTATAACCTGATAAAAAAAGCGTCTCCCTCCGGAAACGCTTTTTTATTTGGAAAGCAGCAATGCTTATTGCAGTTTCTTTTTCAGATTCTGATCAATGGCATCCAGGAATTCTTCTGTGTACAGGAAGTGATCACCATGTTTCACTTTGTTGCCATGAACGCAGATCGCCAGGTCCTTGGTCATCTTTCCTTCTTCTACGGTTTCGATACAAACAGCTTCCAGTGCATTGGCGAAATCTATGAGGGCCTGGTTGTTATCCAGCTTACCACGGAAAGCCAGTCCACGCGTCCATGCAAAAATGGATGCAATGGGGTTGGTGGAAGTGGGTTTACCGGCCTGGTGGTCGCGGTAATGACGGGTAACGGTACCATGTGCCGCTTCTGCTTCCATGGTTTTGCCATCGGGCGTCACGAGTACAGAAGTCATCAGGCCAAGGCTTCCGAATCCCTGCGCTACAGAATCACTTTGCACATCACCATCATAGTTTTTACAAGCCCATACAAAATTGCCATTCCATTTCAGGGCGCTCGCTACCATGTCGTCGATCAAACGGTGTTCGTATACGATGCCCGCTGCTTCGAAAGCTGCCTTGAATTCCTGCTCGTAAATATTCTGGAAGATATCTTTAAAGCGACCATCGTATTTTTTGAGGATGGTGTTCTTGGTCGACAGGTAGAGCGGCCATTTTTTCGAAAGGGCCATGTTAAAACAGCTCCGTGCAAAGCCGATGATGCTTTCGTCGGTATTGTACATGCTGAGCGCAACGCCATCACCTTTGTAGTTGTATACTTCAAACACCTGGGCAGCACCGCCATCTTCGGGTGTAAAGGTCATGGTGAGTTTACCTTTCCCTTTGATCACCGTATCAGTAGCACGGTACTGGTCGCCGAAAGCATGACGGCCAACGATAATAGGGGCTGTCCAGTTGCTTACCAGGCGGGGTATGTTTTTAATCACGATCGGTTCACGGAAGACGGTACCATCCAGGATATTGCGGATAGTGCCATTGGGACTCTTCCACATTTGTTTCAGGTTGAATTCTTTTACGCGGGCTTCATCGGGTGTGATGGTAGCGCATTTGATGCCTACACCATATTGCTTGATGGCATTCGCTGCATCTACCGTCACTTTATCGTCGGTCTGATCACGGTATTCCATCCCGAGATCATAGTATTTAATATCGATGTCGAGGTAGGGGAGGA
The DNA here is from genome assembly GCA_028876035.1 of Bacteroidota bacterium. Classification (GTDB taxonomy): domain Bacteria; phylum Bacteroidota; class Bacteroidia; order Chitinophagales; family Chitinophagaceae; genus JACMLD01. The sequence goes on along the minus strand of JAGWTK010000538.1, from coordinate 495 downwards.
TCAGTTTATCCTTGATAAATTTCCAGATGATTCTTGTCATTTCATCGCCATCCAGTTCCACAACCGGGTTGGCTACCTTAATCTTTTGCGACATGTTTTGTTAGGTATTTGTTTAAGAATTGGCAAACCTACAGAATTTGACGGAAACCGCTACAGTTCTAAGTTTTAAGTTCTAAGTTTTACGTCATTACGCTAGCGCCTTTGGTTCGCGGCAGCTTATTCCAGGGTTGATAGCAGCTTGCAGTTTTCCTGCGGTTGCCGGTCGGCAAGCATCGGACGTTGACCGACAGATTTCGCCCAATGGTCGTTCGCGTTATGCCAGGACCCATCAACGTAGTATTTTGTCGGAATTGATGTAGTTGAAGGAGGGGGCGTTGTTGGCTATTGGCCATTGGCTATAGCTGTTCGGGCAATCGGCATCATGATGCTCGTAAGAAAGGGAGACGAAACCATTGGCCAGCGGAATTGAATAGTGGGCAAGCGGGGGCAGGAAAG
>JAGWTK010000537.1 GCA_028876035.1 Bacteroidota bacterium | reverse complement strand
CCTGCGTACACTCGAAAAGCAGGGAAGATAAATAGACATCTTGAAAACATAGGAACATATTGCCGAACAACTTCACGCGCCGTGGCGCGGTGATTGCATGGAGGACTCGTCGTCTGAAAGGATTACTGCGGTTCAGATTTTTTTCACCACATAGATTCACATAGGCACATAGGTTTTTGTCATCACACTAAAGCTGTAGTCTGCCTGTTCTTCCTCCCACTTCCTTTCTGCGCAAAAAAAGGATCACATAGGCCGATGGCCCGGCCGATCACAATGGAAGATTCGTCGCGCATTCCCTGATCTTAAATTTCCGACCCGGCCCGACAAAAGCGAACCCATGCTATTTTTTGGGAAGTCCCCATTTCTCGACCAGTTCGGCATTCAGTCCGCCTTCCTTTCCATTGGGTCTACCCTTGCCCGTTTCAATATATTCCTTCAAACTGCCCTGTATATAGCTGGTCCAGGCATCCTTGCATACGGCATAGCACTCGTAGGTTGGCACAAGACCGATGTGCGTGAAAACGATTTTGGTTTTGCCATTTTCGGTACTCAGGTCAAAAACCAATTGCGTGTTCACCCATTCCGTTGTATCCTTTGTAAAATTGAATTCGTTCTGCACAACTCTATAGACCAACCTTCTGTTGGGTTCAACTGCTTCTAATTTTATTTTGCAAAGGTGTACGTCTTTGTAGTGATAAAAGAAGCTCTCGCCCGGCACATCGGTATTGCCTTCTATTTCTTCTGACCACCAGCCCCTGAAATTTTGTATGCTTTTAAAAGCGTCACCGATTGATTTGTCAACCACAATCGTGGATGTATAATTTTTATTTTCCATCTTGTGTACATTTATTTTATTATCCGTTTGAATACTATTGCTGGTATGCGTTTGGGCTATGCCATTCATGACAAAAAAGAGGGGGAGCCATTTACAATAGCTGCCTGGTTTGTTCATCCGCAGTCTTTTCATCTTTAACTAATTTTTTAATAGTAATAATCCTGCCGCCGTGATACCCTTCGTGAAAAAGCAGGAAATCCAGGGCATCGTCAATCGTACTTACCTTAATACCATACAACCTTTCTATATTTTCTGATTGGATATAATGAGAAAAATCCTTTTCCCAGTAATCCTTTTGCATGGCATCAAGACTGCTAACCGACAAGTGTTGGATGGTTGCTATTTCCGCTGCAGTCCATGTGACATCAGGCACGGTGCCCGGTAAAAAGGGACTGATAAATTGTTCGTCCACCGTCAGGGGTAAGCCTGCTCTTTTGTAAAATATCAGTTGCATAGATGCCAACAGATGCCCCAGGTTCCAAAGGATATTATTGTTGAACCCTGCCGGAATTTGCTGCAGTTGGTCCGTAGACAAGAGAGCTATTTCCTGGAGCCAATGGCTTCTGAATTGTCTTAATGTATCTATTTTATCCGTACTCATCTCATTCATACAAGGGGTCAAATGATTGGTCGGTTTTGATTTGCTGCAAAACAGTGGCCGCTTGTTTATAGGCCGACTTGTATAAAAACACCGCCATACTGATTCGTTTAACGCCACAATCCTGCAAGGCACAAATAGTGGTCATTGTTGGAACTGCCACCACATTGACCGGTAAAGGGGTGGCCGAGGTGATTGCCTTTATTGCATCGGCATCCCGAATACCGGTTACAAAAAGTCCATCGGCGCCAGCCTCACGATATAGTGTAGCTCTTCGGATGGTGGTTTCAATGGGATGCTCCAATTTTTGTAAAACACATCGGTACGCGCATTGATAAATAGTTGCTGGTTGGTTCTTGCCAAATAGTTGGTAATGCCGCTCAATTTTCTCAGGTAAACAGCTTCTCCCTCTGCATCTTCCAGGTTGATCCCTGATACGCCTGCATCAATTAATTGTTGCAGGTGGCCGTTCAGGGAATCCAGGTCATCGGTGTAGCCGCGTTCGAAGTCTACCGACAGGGGAATATGGGTAGATGCCTTCATTCTTTGCACGATATACAACAATTCGCTCAACGGAATTTGCTCGCCGTCGGAATAACCCAGAGATGCTGCAATGGCACCGCTGGACGTGCCGATGGCTGCATAGCCCGCTTCTTCGATGAGTTTAGCACTTCCCGCATTCCAGGCATTGGCCAATACAAAGGGCGTTTCCTGGCAATGGAGCTGGTAAAATTTTTCAACATGGCTCATATGACTATTGCTGCTTCAATTTTGAAATACATGCACGCTGGCTAGATGCTGCCAATCGAAATTTTTCCCAGGTATTGATCCCAGGCGCCAGCGCAGGCTTCGTAACATTCAATCGTTGGCAGCAACCCTTGGTGCGTGAAAAGGATGGCTGTTTGATTGTCTTTTTCCGAAATCTCAAAAACGATGGTGGTTCCCGTCCATTCGTCCTTTTTCTCAATAAACGAAAGTTCACTGTCGGTTACCAGCCATTCAATTTTTTGATGGGGTACCGCTTCTGTCAATCTTTGTTTGGAATAATGCACCCCGTCACCCGCCTTGAATACAAACTCGTCGTTTAATGCGATGCTCCTGCCTTCAATGGTTTCACCGTATAAACCCACCCACCAGTTGTTGGGATTTAGTAAAAAGGCATACACTTCCGCCGCCGTTTTGGTAGAAGTGGTTTGGTATTGATAATTGTTGAGGGCCATTTGCTTATTCCTTTATTTGTACGAAAGTATTGTCTATATGAACGTGCCAAGCTGTGTAATCCGGACAATCTCAAAGGTCGATTTAGACAAACCTTTTATCTATCTTCGCCCCACAAACGGATAAAATGAAGCACCTGAGTATTTTGGTTCCGGACGAACAAACAACCTTGAGTACCGTTGCCTCTATCATTGGCGCCTACCAGGTATTCAGCGAAGCGAATAATTTTAGGACGAAAAATGGCGGGCAGCCTGT
>JAGWTK010000536.1 GCA_028876035.1 Bacteroidota bacterium | reverse complement strand
CTGGTTAACAGTCATTCCCTTTATTACCTCGAAACGCTGGTCGGGCCACACCACGAGGATACTGTCGATCGAAGCAAGCGAACCAAGGCCAAAATGCAGGCGTGGATCAGAGGATGACTGAAAACCGTGTACCGGCATCATTTGCTGGTACTGCATGCCATTTGCAGTGAACAACCATAATTTGGCGCCTATACCAAATTTATTCATTCCTTCACCCCTGAAATTAAAACTTGCCCAGTTTGCAGTTGCTGAAGGCTTTGCCTGATTGCGTAGCAGCAGCGCAGGTGCATTGAGGCAATTAACCACCAGGTCCATCCGGCCATCGTTGTCCAGGTCGGCATAGGCGCTACCATTGTAACAACCTGTTAGTTTACCGGTTCCCCATTCGTTGCTTACATCAGCAAAAGCATACTGAGCGTTGCCTTTGAACAGGAAGGGATGCGATTTGCCATCGGGCATTTTGTCGACTGTTTGATCATCGAATTCATCCGAAGTATTTCGGTTCACCTTTGCGGCGAGGTCGGACACGAACTTTACATAATCCAGATCTACCGGTCTTTTCCAGATGCCGCTGGAAATAAACAGATCTTTTTTGCCGTCGTTGTCAAAATCTGCGAACAGGGGGCACCAGCTCCAGTCGGTCGCAGATATACCGCTCATCAGCCCGATCTCGGAAAACGTTTGTCCGTCCCCGTTATTCCTTTGCAGGCAGTTGCGTGATACCTGGTCAACATAACCATTTCGCTTTATTTTGAACTGGTAGGCTTCATAGCTTTCGTCGCTTCCGTAGGTTTTCACCAGTTTCTCCGTGGGTGGCAGCATATCTACTGTTACGATATCGGGCTGACCGTCGTTGTTGTAATCGCCCACATCATTGCCCATGCTAAATCGGCTGAAATGACCGAAGTGTTCGCGGGCTTCCTCTTTGAAGGTCCCGTTCTTTTGATTGATGTAATAGTAATCGTTCTCGTGAAAGTCGTTCCCGATATAAATATCTTCCCAGCCATCGTTGTTCATGTCGGCCACTGAAATACCGAGGCCGTAGCCAAGGCTGCTTTGGTAGATGCCGGCCATTGCCGATACGTCCGTAAAATGCGGCAGCTTTGTTGTGCTGTCGATGCCATCATTCCGGTAGAGGCGATCGCCTGCATTGGGATCGATGCGGCGGCGTTTGCTGGTATCTACAATGTTTTGATTGGGGTAATGTGATTGGTTGAGTACATAACAATCCAAATCGCCGTCGTGATCATAGTCAAAGAATGCTGTTTGGGTAGTGAAGCCGGCAAAATCCAAACCGCATTTAGCGGCGCTTTCCGTAAACGTATTGTTGCCATTATTGATAAAGAGTTCATTCTTCCCTTCCAGTTTGCCATTGATGCGTACCGCCGATACATAGATATCCAGTTTGCCATCGCCATTTACATCGGCCATGGAGGCGCCGGTGCACCAGTCGGATGTGCCGGCTACGCCTGCTGACTCCGTAATGTCTTCAAATTTGAAATCGCCTTTGTTCAGGTAGAGTTTATTATGGCCCTTACTGTTCGCAGTAAAATAGATATCGGGTAAGCCGTCGTTGTTGATATCACCGGTAGCTACGCCGCCTCCGTTGTAATAATAGAGGTAGTATAAAATTCCGAATGCATGTTTCTTTTCCAGGTTGTTTTCAAAATGGATTCCGGTCGATGAGGGCGAAAGACTTTTGAATAATGTATTGTCGTCTTTGCACGATTGTAATAGTAAGGAGAGCAGCAATATGCAAGTGGCTATTGTTAGAAAAGCTGGTCTACTAATTTTGGTGAGCAAGTTCATCGGTCAGGCTTTTTTAGGTTGACGGGCAGCTGCCAGCACTTTCTGGGTGAATTCGGGGTAAATGCGTATCAGGTGCGTGTGCATATTGGCGTGTGTCAGCGTGTCTTGTCCCTGTAACATCACCGAAATCGCATTCGACGGCATCTCGGGCATGTGGCAGGCGGTGCAGTTTTGATTGATGACATTGTCGGCTGCTTTCAGCCTGCAGGCAGGAGCAGTGCCGTTGTGTTGTGTTGAACTTGTATGACAACCCTGGCATTTCTGCGAAAACATACTGGTTTGACCGCGTTGGTTGCTGTGGGCGTCGTGGCAGCTAAGACAAGTCATTCCCTTTCCCATTTGAAAGCATTTGCTCGATGTGAGCAACCCGAACTGGTTGCCGTGCACTTCGATGGAAGCGGCAGGCCCTTTTGATGCAGGCTCGGTATTAAAATAGTCCGTCAACTTGTCGCCCGCGGTAAAACTAAAGGAGGGTTGAGTTTTTTGCATGGCACCATGGTGACAAAACGCGCAGAGATCCATAATCTGCGTGTTGGAAAATTTCCTTGGGTCGATGATGGCATGTCCCACAGTGTCCGTTGGATGCGCCTGGTGATATTGCACGTGTTCAACACCCGAACCATGACATCTTTCACAATCGATACCCAATACCATTGAATTGCGTTCATAGGTCTCTGGTCCGCCCGAAGGATCGGTGATCACGTTTGTCCAGGTGGTATGGCATTCCAGGCAACGCGGTGTAACAAGGCGGTTGATGGCGATCTTGCCGGGATAGCCCGGACTATTGCACCATTGGTCAACGCTGGTTAAATAAGTTAAGGGTAACTGGTAAAGCGTATTGCCCGACCATGCTCCGAATGATTGTCCGCGTGTGCCCGAGCCAAATACAAGATCAAATCGTTGCCGCAATTTTTCTTTGCCCGTAGAATAGTACGCCGCCTGGTAAAATCCGTCCGCAGTCTTCAGCATTTTTACACTGGCGCCAGAAGGGAATACAAATACATTTTTGATGCTGTCAAAACTGCCTTTGATGGAACTGGCCGAGCCGGTATCAGTAGTATGGAAGTGGGCTGTCTGCAGGTGTTTGTTATAAATGTC
>JAGWTK010000535.1 GCA_028876035.1 Bacteroidota bacterium | reverse complement strand
ACGGGTGTAGCCCGCGATATGGATTTTTTTACGTCCATTTCCTGCATCCAGGGTGAATTGGAGCTGGCCGGGTTCAAGGCATTGCCCCTGGCCAAACGAAAAGAACTCATTCCCGGCTTTATGCGTGAATACTTTGGAGACCCGCTACCCCCGAAAGTATCTGTTGATGCTGCTTCGACAGCTATTTATAAAAGTATGCGAGCTGCCAATAACCAGCTCATGATCCGGAATTATCTCGGGGCCGACAGCACGGAAAAGCGATTTGTGCAAATCGGCAACAGCGTAGCAGGATACTTCCTTACGATACAGGCCAAACTCATGTTGGATGCATCGCCCGACGCAAGCATCAGCCTCAGCATGCTGCAGCAATCTGGTGCCCTGCCTTTGCTGGAGACAGCGGGCAGCTACAACGCTGTGGCTGAATCCTACCTGCTGCGCCGCAATTATGCCTATGCACTTTACTTATCGGGCAAGACCCAGCCGGCCATCGCCTTATTGCAACAGGTTATTACGGATATGAAGCAACCCGCAAATAAATACCTCGCGACAGGGGAGCGCATTAAACTGGCCAATGAAAACCTGCGCGCGATGAAAGAGGGGCGAACGATTGGCTGGACTGTTGCTGCACTTACCGATTACTAACTGCTAACCTTAACCGAATATGATCAGGTGTTCTATTTTACTGTTGTTCTTCCCGGTTATGATGATGGGACAGGCACGCCATACTGTGAAAAAGAAAAAGCCTGCCAGGTCCAGGGTGGAAACAATTGTCCCGCCGGCAGCAACTGCAATAGAAGCACCGGGCATGCCCGAAATGACGGGCCGCGACACGCTTCCGCGACCGACTTCATTAACCGAAGCTTTCCGGATTAGCCGCGAACGTCAACTGGGTCTCTTGCTGTTTGCGCCCTTCAGCATCACAGGTAATACAACAGTCTATCACAATACCAGCTTTTTGGATAGTGCGGATCTGGCCAATTATGCAGATGAGCTGAGCCAACAAGGCAGTGATGCCTATCGCGATCGGTTGTTGGTGTACCAATGGCAGGCTGGCGAAAAACTCAGCGTTGATCAACCCTTGTTGTATCCAGCCTATATATTCTTTGATCCGTCCGGTCAATTGATAGGCAGAAAGGAGGGGATTCGCGAAAATGTGTATTCGGTCATCAGTGAAGCAGGTGAATTGTTGCAACAGGCTCAGGAGAAAGTTTTGATCCAACTCCGCGACAAGTACCTGGCAAAGCAAGCCAACAAAAACGAAACAATTCAGCTCATTTATTTGGTCCACGACTGGAACAGCAATCATTATGATAAGCCCATTGTACCCGACGCGTATAGTTTAACAGCTGGCTTGTTACTTGAGCAAGGGCAGGGCAATGAGCGGGACAGTTCGCTGCTGGGATTGGTAAAAACCGTTTGTCTGGACAATGGCTATGTAAAGGAATTGTCGAACCTGCTGCTACTCGATTACCTGCTACTGCATTACCGGCAACTCAACGACGATCGTTTTGTATGGTACGATGCCATTGGTGGTGCTATCGACAATGCCTATGCGAAATTAACCACGGGGGATTCTCTGCCCGAACTTCGTGTTCGCCGCCTGGGTGCGGATTCCCTGCGGCGCCGGCAGTCGGATTTCGTAACAAAATTGTCCGGTGTGCAACGCTTAATCCAGGGCAATAGCCTCTTGCAGAAATACCATGATTGGCTCAAAGACGCGGCGCTTTCGGATATATCAGTTGCACAAACCTTTAGCAAAGCGAGTTGGTATTTCGATTCAGTTTTGCAGGCGGGCAGTGGCATGGCCAGCGTACGACAGGTTTTGCAAACGATAGATCGGGGCATGTCTGCCGTAGCGCACGATTTTGTGGTGGACCGGTACGTAGACTTTCCCGGTTTCACAAGAATATTTTCGTCGGAGCTCGCACTGCTGCTGAATAATATCAGTTGGGAACTATTCAAGGCAGATGCATCCAATGAAATGCTGCCGGTTTTGCTCCATTGGTCCAAAACAAGTTTGGAAGCTGAACCCAACAACCCATTTTACCTCGATACCTATGCACACCTCGCGTACGCGAAAGGCGATAAAGCGGGCGCTTTTGCGCGGCAGCAAAAAGCCATTGAATTAATGCAGTCGAAAGCGGCTTATGCTGATGCCCGCTGGATGATTCCGCAAATGAAACAGGTGCTTGCCACAATGAAGGCAGGTGGCAAAGCACCCCGCGGGGAATACGTGGAAGGTCCGCGCTGAACCATGTAAGACAAATAATGCCTAATTGGCGCGATACACTGGCCGGAATGAATAATTGACTACATTCGGAATTACATTAAAACAGGTGCATGACGATACTAATTGTCATCATAAGTATTGTATTGCTGGTATTGCTGATTAGTGTGGGTAAGCTCAATGCCTTCCTGGCTTTTCTAATCGTTTCCCTGCTGGCCGGCTGGTGGCTGGGCATCCCCATTGAATCGCTTACTAAGTCTGTTCGGAAAGGCATCGGCGATATGTTGGGTGAATTGGTTATCATTATTTGCCTGGGTGCCATGTTAGGAAAGTTGGTGGCAGAATCGGGCGCTGCGCAAAAGATCGCATCGGTGCTCATGCGGCTGTTCGGCCGCAAATACATTCATTGGGCAATGGCGGTTACTGGTTTCGTTGTAGGTATTCCCCTTTTTTACAATGTGGGGTTTGTATTATTGGTGCCGCTGGTATTTTCTGTCGTGTATCAAACCAAATTGCCGGCTGTATTCCTGGGAATTTCCATGTTGGCGGCGCTTTCCGTTACTCATGGTTTTCTGCCGCCACATCCATCTCCTTCCGCACTGGTAGCGCAGTTTCACGCCGATCTCGGCACTACACTCTTGTATGGATTGATGATTGCCATTCCAACCGCGATGCTGGCA
>JAGWTK010000534.1 GCA_028876035.1 Bacteroidota bacterium | reverse complement strand
ATGATGCTCCAGGTGATCCACATAATCAGTGATCACGAAAGCCAGCGTATACGTCACCGTCCCCACCATGCATTTGCGTTGCAGCGCCGCTGTGGGTATCCGCCGAATCAGTTCCAGCAGGTGTCGGTTGTAGGCTTCCCAGAATTTGAGCAGTTCAACCGCATGCATCGACTGGTACTGCCCGGCATCCACCCATTTGTCCTGGTCGTAGCGGATAGACGGTAAGTCTTCTATCTGTATCCTGATAAACCGTTGGTGGTTATTGGTGGCGCTGTCGATCAGGTGACCGATGATTTCCTTCTTGCTCCACTTGGCAGGGTTAGGTTTGGCCGAATAAACGGCCTCGTCGATCTTGTATAATCGTTCTGGAAAGTTATTCAGTAAATGTTCAAGTCGGTCGATCACTTCGTGAATCATAGTCGTTAAAATTGTTACATTCTTTCCAATCTTGCCTGCGATAGTGGCTACCAGGGTTGCAGTATCCTTATTGCAAAGAGGCTGGCCGTCAAAAGCACGGTTAAGCCGATGACCCAAAATACGGTGACCCGTGCAATAGCGAGGTGTTTTCTTACTCCGGGCAGCATCAAAAATATCAGGGATATAAGACTAAGGGCGATTACAAACAAATCCTTGAAGTTGCCGAAGCCGTATCCCTCCAGACCCCTTCGGATGACAACGAAAATTCCCTGTGCGAAAATCAGGTTGGCAAGGATAAAATAGCTGCTCGCAATGATCCAGCCAATTTTTGATCGGAGTAACAACAAAACGGTGGATATTACCGGAATAGCCAATAACAACGCGAGCAATATGGCTGGTCCTGTATTGATATTGCCGGTTCCGAGTTCTTTGAACACGGAAGTCCAGAGGGTTTCTGCCAACGTAAGTACATACACGATGAGAAACACCAGCAGGATTTGATAGGTTTTTTTACCATCGTTGCCTTTGTCATAGCCTTCCCCAAAAATAGACTCCGACTCTAATGGATCAGGTGTACTCATTTTAAAAATATTTATTGGTGTGTTTACGCAACGCAGTCCAGTATCTTTTGCTGCATACGCTTTGCAGCGCCGAAGTCAATAAAACCCCTGGAATGCCCTGAGGTATTGACCAATATGATGACCTGGCTGTTTTCAGCTGTCAGGTATACGCCATAGCGGTATCTCCACCAGGCGGGACTATACAAAAAATATATCAGCGAACCACTGGCTGTAATTTTCTTGTTTACCAGTTTGGAAGCTACTTTTTCGAGTAATGCAATATTCTCCTGTTTTGAAAGGGAGTTGTTCCGGGAAGATGAGCGGTACATATTCCGTATAACGACTAAGCCCGTTATACCCATGGCTATCAGGAAAAGGGAGAAGGTTAAGACAATGAGGAGAGGTGTTTTACCAGGACTTATCAGGTAGAACGCGCTTAAGCCTAGTCCACCAGCCATTATAAAGGAAGAGATGACGTAGTTTAAAATATTATTCCAACGGCAGGTACGACGCACGTGGGATTCGAGTTCTTCGGCAGTCATGGAAAGGCAAAATTAAAAAGTTAAAAGGCAAAAACGCTTGGGTACATATCCCGTTTTTCTTTGTTGGAAGTGTTCGGGTTTACCTTTTCATTATGATTTCGGCTTGCTGAGTGCTTTGAAGCCAATGGCGATAAGACCCACGGATGCAATCATCCAGGCCAGTCTTTCGAACATTGATGTCGAGGCAGTATGACCGGCGTTAAGCAATGTCGCCATTCTCAGTCCGACGAGCCCGATACATACCAGCAGGATGCCTGCGATGGTTTTCGCCATATTTGGTTAAGTGCGATGGGTTAGTTGTTAATAGTGAATTTTGTAAATCTTAGGCCGTCGAATACTGAAATCATATCGCCATTTGATACAAACATCAATTCACCCATTCTGTTCTTGAATATTCCCGTCACCTGTTTACCACTGAGTCCGTCTTTTTCAGTGTAATTGCTGAGTTGACCGGTAGTATCCATTTTCCATACACCGGCATCAGCCGTGCCGATCCAGAGGTTGCCGTATTGATCTTCGTTAATCGCGAATACGCGGGCAAGGGAGCCGGGTTTATCAATGAGTTTTTTCCCGCGCAGGAATTCTGCATTGCCAAGATTTTGCTCTTCGGTGATATTGCGCAGGGTGGTTCCATCAAAGCGAAACAATCCGCCGCCGTTATTGCCAAACCAAAAAATGCCTTTGCTGTCTTTGAAGATAGTACGCACGGCCGGACCTGCCAGGTCGTGTTCCCTTAAAAAGCGGACACTGGTTCCTTCTTTTATGCCTACACCTTTTTCCTGGGTACCCAGATAGAGCTTTCCATCGCTGTCTAACAGGGTACAATACACGCCGAAGGGTCGGTAGAGGTTTGTTTCCGGGTCTTTGTAATCCGGTGGGGTAATCCGCAGGTTGGTAAATACCACGCCATCATAATAACAAACGCCGTTTAGGTGCGGAAAGAAAATGCCTTTTTGGTCGAAGAAAGGCTGGCCCAAAGGCGCGTGGTGAATCAGAAAGGTAAGATCCCGAAATCCTTTGCCATCAAATTGGGCAAACCCGTCGCGCGTGCTGAACCAAAGTGTGTGCCGGGCATCTTCCTGTATCGTCCAGACATTATCAGAAGGCAGTCCGTCTGCTACTGTATAATGCCGGGTTGTTTTGCCATCGTAATAGTAAACGCCTTGTCCGTTGCTGGCGATCCAATAGTTGTTGTGGCTGTCCTGAAAAATATAGTCGATAGATTTTAGGCCATTCAATGCGGAAGCTGAATCAGATCTGGTAGCAATGTCACTAACCTCAATGCCGGTCGATCCAACACTCGCAGCAAACAATAAAATAGAAATGAGCTTGATCATTCTGATATCGAAGTTATGCAGTAAATCGGTTCTTGATCCCGATGCAGTGCA
>JAGWTK010000057.1 GCA_028876035.1 Bacteroidota bacterium | reverse complement strand
GGTAATGGCTGGTGAAAACACGCCATAGATTGCTATTGATAGGAGTCGGGATTTTTTCATCAGAAGAACTCATCAGAAGAAATTATCAGAAGAGCTGGTCTGATGAGCTGCTCAGACAAGTTACTCAGACAACTTGCTCAGAAGAACTTCCCGAAAAACACCAACCAGGGATGCTAAAAAAACAGTTTTCATTGACCAGGCGGCGAGATTTTTAATCTGCAGCCTTCATCAGAAGCACTGGTCTGAAGAGTTACTCAAACGAACCTTCCGAAATCACAGGGTACTCGTAAAAAAAGGACGCTGGTTTAGTACGCCGGACGAGTTTCAACTTGCTGCAGTACCTTGTGCAAAAACCCGTATTTCATTTAACGATCAGCCTTTAAAAAACATGAATGTTCAAACAATTCTCGGCGCGGGCGGTGCCATCGGTAAAGCGCTCGCTAAAGAACTTCCTGCTTATACGCATACGATCAGACTTGTAAGCCGCCATCCGCAAAAAGTAAATGACGATGATGAGTTGTTTACAGCGGATTTGCTGGATAGCCAGCAGGTAATGCAGGCCGTAGCTGGTTCTGAAGTGGTATACCTGACCGCGGGCCTCCAGTACAGCACAAAAATCTGGCAGGCACAATGGCCGGTGATTATGCGCAATACCATCGGTGCCTGTATCGCGGCAAAAAGCAGGCTGGTTTTTTTCGACAACATCTACATGTATGATCCAAACCATTTGAACCCAATGACAGAATCAACGCCCATTGCACCCGGCAGTGAAAAAGGCAAGGTACGTGCGGCCATCGTTGACATGCTGATGACTGCAGTTAAAGAGAAGGGCTTACAGGCCCTGGTTGCACGCAGCGCCGATTTTTATGGATTCAGTATTGCCAATGTGAGTATGCTTACGGAAACCGTCATCAAACCACTTAGTGAAAAAAAGACCGCTAATTGGTTCATGGATGCGAACCGCTTGCATTCCTTTACCTGGGTACCTGATGCCGCAAAGGCAACGGCGATGTTGGGCAATACACCCGACGCGTTTGGAGAAACCTGGCACCTGCCCACGGCCGCGCATCCGCTCACCGGGAAACAATGGGTTGAATTGATGGCTGGCTTATTGAATGTACAACCTAAATACCGCGTTGTAGGTAAGACACTCACCCATATTATGGGCTGGTTCATGCCTATCATGCGCGAAATGGCAGAGATGCTTTACCAATACGATCGGGATTATGTGTTTGACAGCAGCAAGTTTGAACGGCGGTTCAACTACACGCCGGTTGGCTACGAAGAAGGTGCGCGCATGATTGCGGAAAATGACTATGGTAGGTTGAAAGTCTAAGGTTTAATGTTTAAAGTTGGGTTCCTGTTAGTGCAACTGCATGCATGGTAGCAGATCGCTGCTTACCTCTTACCCCAGACCCGTAACCCTCTCCAGAAACTGTTGCTTGCTGAGCGTGTACAGCACATGCTCACAGAGAAAATGATCGGCAGGCAGTTTCGGGTGCATAAAACTCAGTTTGTATTGCATGCCGATTCTTTTCATTAGTTTTTCGGATGGATGATTGTGCACAGAGGTGAATGAAACAACTTCCTGGAAACCGAGCCTGGTAAATCCCAGTTTGAGGCAGGCGAGCGCAGCTTCATTCGCAATCCCCTGGTTCCAATATGTTTTATTAAACCGCCAGCCAATTTCTACCCAAGGAGTAAAGCTGGTTTCGAATGAGGGAATCATAAAGCCCGTAAAGCCGGCGAATGCCTGTGTATCTTTTATGGTCACGGCAAACAAGCCGAAGCCATTGGCGTCGAAATGTTCCTGGATTCGGTTATAAAAAGCGATGCTTTGATCTTCGGTTAACTGGGAAGGGAAATATCGCATCACATCCGGGTCGCGGTTCATCGCCGAAAAGGCAGCCAGGTCTGTTGGGAGCCATTCACGAAGCAGCAGGCGATTTGTTTCCAGCGACGTCAAAAAAAAAGTAGTTTAAGGGTTTAATGGTTTAAAAGTTGGAGCGCCGCTGCAGCAACAGTAACGGGTTTTTGCCGATCGCCGCTTACCGCTTACCTCTTGCCTTTTACCTGCTTCTCAGAACCTGAACGTAATCGGTTGCCGCGCGTAGAAGTCGGCCGTTTCGCCGCCAAAATAGGCGGGTTCCCACAACGGCATTGCTTTTACGATACGCATCGCTTCTTTGTCGAGCAGTGGGTCTACAGATTTGTACACGGCTACGTCCGTTACCCGCCCGTCTTTCCGCACGACGAATTGAATCACCACTTGTCCGGAAATATTTTGTTTGATGGCCTTCTGCGGATAGCTGAGGTTGTCGGAAAGGAATTTTACAAGGGCTTTTTCACCACCGGGAAATTTGGCCGACTGATAAAAGAATGCGCGGCTCTTGTTTTTAGAGCCGTCTTCATTGAAAAATTCGGCGGATACCTGTTCGTCGTTTTTATAGATTGCTTTGGCGGCAATTGCACCGGAGCGAAACCAGCTGTTCCATTGCCCATCCATCTTGCCGCCTGCATAGTTGCCTTCTATTTTTTTCTGGCCATTGTCAAAGTAATACAGGTCGGTACCTTCTGGTGTTCCGTTAGTATATTTACAAGTGCGCGATAACTTTCCATTTTCGTGGTACCAGTTACTTAAGCCGTCGGGCTTAGTGCAGGAATCATTGGAAAAGGTACCCGTCATTTGTATCCTGCCGTTGCTATAATAGTCGATGACACCCCATTTGTGTTCTGGTGTGGTAAACTTCTTCCGGTAATGCACCGCATTGTCTTTGCTTGTTTCGTTCCAGGATTTATCAAAATAGATAAGGGTGGTATCCTGGGCTTCGCTGCTGATAAATCCAATACAAACCAGGAGCGTGATGATTGTTTTTTTCATTTGATGAGGCTTTGCAGTTTAAAGGTTTAAGGGTTTAAAAGTTTAAGTGTTGACTCGTAGTTGCAGCGAGTCGAAGTGTTATCTGTGAGCAGCAACCATTATTTGCCGTTTAATTTTGAAAATAATCTTTTATTTGATGCTGCCGCTGGGACGCCCCTCTCTTGCAGGAGACGGTGTTGAGAATCCAGGGCCTGAATTTACCTTCTCACCCTACCTGTCACGTCAGTTGTAGTCTGCTGCACAGAAGGAACTTTAAACTCTTAAACTTTTAAACCCTTAAACATTCATCACCGAAAAAGCAACGGCGCAAACGTATACAAATTATGACGCCAGGTGATATAAGTATGTCCAGCGTCGTAACTGGCAGTAGTGTAATGAATGCCAAATTTGTCGAGCACCTTGTTGGTGGCGAGGCCGTTTTTATACGCAATGTCCGTTTCCCCGCCCATGGCAATCCAGAACAGTTTGAGTTTATTGATTTCAGGGTTTTTGAGTTGTGCGGCGTATTTCTCTTCCAGTTGGGTAACCTGTGCCGGGAAGTAGCCGGTGCTTAACGGTAATACATAACCGAATTTTTCGGGGCTGAAGAGGGCTACATTCAGGGCCTGTATGCCTCCCATCGACAAACCGGAGAACGCTATATGGTTGCGATCGGTATACACGCGGTAATGCTGACTGATCTGCGGCATGATCTCTTCATATAATTGTTTAAAGAACGGATCTTCCGTGATGCCCGGGTTCATAAAGAAGCCAGGTGCGGGATGACCCATCGACATGACCACTATCATGGGAACGGCTTTCTGTTCCGCGTACAGATTGTCCATAATAAAATTTGCCCTGCCTGCACCGGACCAGGATGCGTCATTGTCGCCCCCGCCATGCTGCAGGTACAAGACCGGCAATTTGCCCTTCATGTTTTCGTAACCAGGCGGCGTATACACATGTACGCGGGTGATTTTATGGGTGATGGAAGAGTAGAAGTACAACTTTTCCAATTTGCCATGCGGCACATCTTTTATCGCACAGTAGGCTGCTTCTTCGCCTGGCACCTCCAGTAAATTCGAAAAACCGTTTTCTGCTTCTTTTAGCTGTGTATTCTTTGGATCAAGGGTTTTTACACCATCTACTGTAAAATCATAAGTATAGACATCCGGTTGTACGGATCCGGTAGTATAGCTCCAGACACCCTGTTCATTTTTTTCAAGTGCTTTTCGCTGGTAGGCTTTGTCGAAATCACCGATGACGCTAACCTCCGTTGCTTTGGGTGCATAGATGCTAAAACGAACCAGGTTGCCCGGAAGGATTTTTATTGATTGTAAGGTATCGTTTGGTGTGGGCGCCGGCCTTGGAGGTTGCGCAAGCAGCTGGAATGCTGTGAGCAGGGAGAAGGCGGATAGCGATATGTTTCTCATATAGCGGAAGTTTTACAATGTTTGCTCCTAAATGTACAACCAAGTTTGCTTTGCACGCAGGGGATTCTGGGGCCAATACTGTCCTTATTTCAGTTCGTTGGAACGGAGCGCATACACACAGCAGGCGGTGACGAGCAAGGGTGCAGCGAACAGGGCGAAGATGAACACCATAGGATAACCAGCGCTGGCAAACAATCCAAACAACAAGGGACCAACGATCGCACCGAAACGGCCGATACCAATGGCCATTCCAATTCCTGTACTGCGAATATGGGCCGGATAAATTCTTGCCATCACCGCGTAATTTCCATTGAAGCCCCCTTGCACAAAAAAGCCGGAAAGGAATATGAGCAGGAACAAGACGGCCGTTGAATTCAAACTGCCCAGGAGCAGCAATACGAATACGGCCATTAACAGGAAGTATGTCACCGTTTTTCTGATGCCTAAGCCTGGTATTTGTGCGATGAGCCCAAGACTGGCCGTGCCCAATGCTGCGCCGGTATTTAGCATAACGCCGGCATAGCTTGCCAGCTGAAAGGAAACGCCTCGTTCTTTAACGGCAGTTGGGATCCAACTCATCAACGTATAAAGTGTGAACACGGCGAAAAATATTCCGATCCAAACAAGCAGGGTGGAACGAAGGAACGCTGGTTGGAGCAATACCAGGAGTCTCCCCTTCCGTTCCTGTATGAAAGTGCCTGTATCGGTTTTCATAAGTAATCCAACAACAATCAGCATGAGCAAAGAGAACGAACCCGCAAACACAAAAACGATTCGCCAACCCCAGGCTGGAATAACATAGGCACAGACGATGCCGGTAATGATTGAAGCTATTGGCCATCCTGCCTGTACAAGTCCAACATTGAAATCTTTCCAGCGCTCACTGGAATTTTCCGTCGCCACCGATGCCAGTGCCGGAAGAATGCCGCCGATACCCAGTCCGGTTACCAGCCGGAGCAGCAGAAAGATTCGGTATTGGTGACAATAGGCGACCAGTAACATGCCAGTGGCGATCAATGCGAGGCTTAGGAGGAATATTTTCTTCCTGCCGAACCGATCGCCCAATGGTGCGATGAGAAAACTGCCCAGCATCATACCTGTTAGTCCGGCACTAAAAAACCAGGCCGTCTCAATTTTATTGAGCGACCATTCCTGGCTGATACGGGGTGCGGCGAAGGACAAAACGGAAATATCGATGCCATCATTCATATTCAACAGCACGCAGATGGCGACCATCAGCAATGGATAGGCAGCATTTTTTGCGTTCATACGAATGAATAATGTGAGGGCAACTAAGGTAGTGGAAACGGTTCGGTTTTAGGCGAACGGGTGTGAGGTGAGACAGTTTATGGTTCTTAGTTCTTAGTCGTCAACGTAAGAGCTAAGAGCTGCAAATTGGGTACGTAAAATAAGAAATCCTGCCCGAAGGCAGGATATGGTATTCAACATTTCACTAGTGGTCAGCGTTGCAGTCGAACCGTATCGACCAGCGTAGTTTGCCCGAGCGTTACAACTGCTGTTTTTTGCGTGGGTCTAAAGCTTGTATCCACCGGTATAAACGAGAGTGTGTAACTACCAGCGGGCACATCTTTCAGGAAGTAGTTTCCACTGCTCGTAAAGGTTGAACCAATGGTATCAACGCCATTCAATGCAATCACCGCAGTCTTTATGGAATCTGGCACTACTACACCTCGGATATTACCACCGGAGGGGGCAAAGGAGATGAGGCGCAATACCGGCTTTAGAATGATGTTACCGCTGTTGCCGGCCACGACGATAGAACGAGCCACATCAAAATCGAGCGTTAATCGGTAGAGACTACCACCCAGTACATCCTGGTGTACCTGCACTTTTAAACCCGATTGTTGCGCACTGGGTGTTTTAAGCGGCAGTTTCTCGCCGGTGCTGGTAACGATATAATTGTTATCGCCCAATATGAGCCGGATTTGGCTGATACTGCCGGCAGGGATACTCGCGTCAGCCAGCAGGGTGTCTTTACCATTGGTAAGTTCCAGCAAATTGTATACGCCGGCATGCACGCCGCTCAATAGGATTGGTTTGCTGGTATCGCCCGGCATGATTTCTATCTGCCGTACATCTACCCAAACTTCTTTGATGGCAACATTGCCTGGGGGGTTGTCGATTAGGAGGATTTGTAGTTGTGCCTGTCCACCCTGTTGGTTATCATTTTTCTGGCAGGCTGTAACAGCGAACATGTTTAGAAACAGCAGGGCGACTGCAATTACCGGAAGAAGACCCGTTCTCTTAACCAATATTGTTTTCATGTTGCAAGCGTTTTATACGGAGTAATTCGCAAGTAAAACAAATACTGTTCCATAACCGCGACAATTGATGCGCGAGCGTATGTTGTTTACCAGTTTTTAGTATTTTAAAGTATATGAGGCGCGTTTTGACTCTTTTGTTCACTCATAAGTGTCCCAATGCCAGAAAATCTGTCCACTTACAGGGGACAGCATTAAACGGAAGAATCAATTAAGTTCATTCATTTTGTATATCACCGCAGATGCGGTTCTTTATATCGGATGTTTGTTTATGAGACAGGGAATTACTATTGCAATTCTGTTGGCGGCGAGCAGTTACCTGTTCGCGCAGCAGGAAACCTTGAACTGGTTTTTTGGTAAGAATGCGGGTTTAAACTTTTCTGGGGGTGCGCCACTATTCCAGGCCGGCGCTTTGTCTACTACCGAAGGTTGTTCGGTGATCAGCGACCGTGATGGACATCTTTTATTTTATACCGATGGAACTACAGTATGGGACCGAAACCATCAGCCAATGCCGAATGGTACTGGCCTGCTGGGTGGTGGCACCGGCAGCTCATCTCAATCATCATTGATAGTGCCCCATCCCGGCAACGACAGCTTGTATTATGTTTTTACGGTAGACGAGAGTAATAACATTTCTACGAACGCAGGGTTTCGCTATTCCATCGTGAACATCCGGAGAAATGGCGGCAAAGGCGATGTAGTCCAGAAAAATACGTTGCTTCTGTACGCCTACGAAAATGAAATGATAGCTGGTATCCGGCATTCAAACGGAAAGGATATATGGGTACTGACACACCAGGCAAGTAGTAACAATTTTTATGAATTCAGGATAACGGCGGCAGGCCTGGATACAAAACCGGTAACCATTACCTGCGGAGAAAAGTACTATAAGTATATCGACCATGGCTACCTGCGTTTTTCGCCTGATGGCAAAAAGCTGGCGGCGGCCTACTCGGGTACACACACAGAGGTGTATGATTTCGATGCAGCTACGGGTAATATCAGCAATGCGACCGTGATAGCAGATTATATGAGTGATGGCTACTGTAGTTGTTACGGTCTGGAGTTCTCCTGCGATTCAAGGTTGTTGTATGTAAGTGAAGTGCGCAGTTGCAGTACGGGCTTTGGAAGTAACCTTCTCCAGTACGACCTTACCCAGGGGTCTCCTGCTGCCATAACGGCTTCCAGGGTGATCCTGGAAGCGTCGGCCACTTTAAATCAGGCGGGAGCACTGCAGCTGGCGCCCGACGGAAAAATCTATATTGCATTTTCTGAAGCACCCTATCTCGGTGCAATAACACGACCGGGAGTTGTGGGCACGGGATGCAACTTTGTGCGTGAATATTTTCCATTACCAACGCCGGCACTGAGCGAACACGGATTGCCCAATTTTGTACAATCTTATTTCAATACCAACCCCGATTTAACTGTTACTAACAATTGCACTTCCACCAGTATCAGCTTTGATATCAATGCGGGAATCGTTGATTCTGTGCGCTGGGATTTTGGCGACATCGCGGCGGGCACGCTGAACACGGCTACTGGTCAACATGTCATCCACCAATACTCCATTGCCGGAGAGTACCTTGCCAATGCCGTTATATATGGCCCGTGCCGCACAGACACGATACGCAGGAAAATCTATGCAGGAGGATACGCAGGTATCCTGGGACCCGATACAATAATGTGTGAAGGGAGCGCACTTGTTCTTAAACCGGGCATCAAGGACGTTAACTATACCTGGCAGGACGGGTCTGTATTGGATAGCTTTATTGTGAAGAAAGCGGGTAGCTACGCCGTGAAAATTTCCAATGCCAGCTGTACATGGAATGATACGATTAACGTTCAATACATAACCAGGCCAGATGGATTCATCGGTAACGATACGGTTGTTTGCAACAATGCTTTTCCCGTTTCCATCGGGCGCTCATTGCAGGGTGCGGGTTTTCAATGGAACACCGGTGCGAACACAGCAGTGATTGCTGTACAAGGGCCGGGAATCTACTGGCGTACGACCAGGGTTGGGGCCTGTGCTGCAATCGACAGCATTCAGGTTCTTTCCAAAGCGGTCACGCCGATTGATCTTGGAAAGGATACCAGCTTTTGCCAATCCCCGGTTATTCAATTGTCGGCACATAATAACTCATTACAATATTTATGGAGTAATGGAAGCAGTTCTCCGCAGATCGAAGTAGCACTTCCCGGTCTTTATTGGTGTAACGCAACGAGTGCCAACGGGTGCGTTTTCCGTGATAGCATTGTCGTTGATCCTGGGCCTTTGCCGGCCGCTATCTTCGCTTCAGAAAGCTTTCTTTGTGTTAACGATTCCTTGTCGCTAAATGCAGCGATTGCCTCCGGGGAATCCTATTTGTGGCAGGATGGAAGTACATCCCCGGAGATCATGGTTCGAAAGCCCGGAAACTATGCCGTGATCGTTACAAAGCAGGGTTGCTCAAGAACCTATGGAACACATATTTCCGGCAAAAGACCACCGGAAATTAATCTTGGTCCGGACTTCGAGCTGTGTAAGGGACAGACAAAGCAATTATACAGCGGACTTACTACTGATGTGAGCTGGCAGGATGGATCGAACGCTGGCAGCTTTTTGGTCACTGGTCCGGGCTTGTATTTCGCTTCAGCTACCAACAGTTGTGGCACAGGAAGGGATTCTGTTTTAGTTAGTATGGGATCATGTGCGTTGATTTTCCCCTCTGCTTTTTCTCCAAACAAAGACGGTCGCAACGATTTGTTCAAGCCGGTGTACAACAGCGTTGTTGCCGGATATTCACTGATCATTTTTAATCGCTGGGGACAGAAAATCTTTGAGTCCCGTGATCCTTCTATAGGTTGGGATGGCAGTGTTGGTGGCAGACTTCAGCAGCCGGGAACATTTGTCTGGATGGCAAGTTATCGCGATGCATCCGGCAAACTTTCTTCCATAAATGGCTCCGTATTGCTGGTTCGCTAACGATACGCTTGCCGGCAACCATTTGTCTGCCTGAACGCACATAGTTATCTTGTTGAAAAGGTTCTAATCGTTTCACAATTCATTTGCAAACGCTCACCATCTTTTTGCGTTAAACCTGCATCATTTACAGCAGTGTATTCATTCCGCGTACTAACTGCCATGAAGAAGGGAACTCATACATTGATCGCTTTCAGAAAACATTAGCGATTGTTAAGCCACTTAACCAAAGAATTAAAATACCATAAGACATTAAACCCGCTGTTTGCTTTCAGCTCAGATGCACTCGGGGTTTCAAAGATGACGATGTTGCTTGCCGGAATTTATGACATCGATTTCATCATTTTTAAACTATATATCATGAAAAAGTATGCAGTGCTCTCAGCAACCGCTTTCCTGTTCGCCGTTTCATCTTTTGCGCAAACCGACAATATATCTGTGTCAGCCTCAGATGCAGGCAGTGCCACGATTAAAAATCCTGACCGCACAGAACGCAGGGATGAACGCCGCGCCATGAGAAAACAGGCGGCGAATGAAGTAAGTTATTTTTCCGAGCAGTCTTTCTATCACGATTTTGGGAAGCAGGCGAATGTTAATTGGCGCCATGACGGTGCTTTCGATATCGCCAGCTTCGACATCAACGGCGTTGTTGAATCGGCTTACTATGATCGTGATGCGGTGCTGGTGGGAACCACGCAGTATAAATCGTTTTCTGAACTGCCTGCAGCTGCCCGGCAGTACATCAACGAACGATATGCTGACTATTCGGTAGACGGGGTTGTTTTCTTCGATGACAATGAAGCCAACGAATCGGATATGATAATTTTCAACCGGCCCTTTGAGGATGCGGATAATTATTTTATCGAATTGTCCAAAGAGGGTAAGAAAATTGTGCTGGAATCGGATCCAGGCGGCAACATTCAATACTTTACGAGCATACAATAATCGCAGGGGGTTCATAGGGGCGCTTCGGCTATTGGCCGGGGTGCCTCCTTTTTTTATGGATGAGCCATAATCCTAATGCCGATTTAACTTGTTTCGCTCCTGTTGCCATTTCATAGTGCGTACCTTTATGGAGGGTATTTTCCCTGTCATGTAAAAACAATGTATGGAAAGGGATTTTGAACGCAGCGTTTTTTACAGGTCGTATATGACCTGCATATTTGTTGGTTTAATAGGGACAGTGCTAAGTATGGGGTACAACCTTTTCTTTACGCAGGTGCTGCATTTCCCGCTGTCTTCGATCATCAATGTAGCTACCCTCATCTTTGCCGTGAATATTCTTTTCCTGGTAGTAGGGGCCATTTATTACTGGTTTGTAAGGCTGAAGGGAAAGGGAGAATGGGTATTTGCCGGTTTGTTTCTCCTGCTTACATGCATTGGCATCTGGCGACTGCAATATTTCCATCGTTCAGCAATTGCCAGCGTGAATACGCAGTTTCATTACGAAGCTTCGGGTATTGTACTAATGCTGGGACTATTGACAGCTGTTGGTGTGCCACTGCTATTCCATAGTAAGAAATTCACAGAATATGTGCTGTAAATAAAAAAAGATGGCCATTGCTGACCATCTTTATAAGAATAGCAGGTTTTTCTTCTTACTTAATCAAATCAAAGCGATCGAGGTTCATCACTTTGTTCCAGGCTGCTACAAAATCATGCAGGAATTTTTCTTTTGCATCGTTCTGCGCATATACTTCAGCGATAGCACGCAGCTCAGCATGTGAACCAAATACCAGGTCGGCGCGGGTAGCGGTCCATTTGCGTGCACCCGTTTTGCGATCGGTGCCTTCGAAGAGTTCTTTGTCGGCGCTGGTGGCTTTCCAGGCAGTGCTCATGTCGAGCAGGTTCACAAAGAAATCATTCGTGAGTACGCCCGGACGTTCTGTAAATACACCATGAGCCGAACCATCAAAGTTGGCATTGAGTGCACGTAAGCCTCCCACCAGTACCGTCAATTCCGGTGCTGTGAGGGTGAGCAGCTGCGCTTTATCGATCAGCATTTCTTCGGTTCGTACAAAAGATTTGGGGTTGCGGTAATTGCGGAATCCATCGGCAATAGGTTCGAGGTATTGGAAGGATTCAACATCGGTTTGTTCCTGTGATGCATCCATGCGACCCGCGGTGAACGGAACGGTAAGGGTATAACCAGCGTCTTTCGCTGCTTTTTCAATGGCGGCTACTCCCCCGAGCACAATCAGATCGGCCAGTGAGATTTTCTTTTCGTTGCCGGCAGCATTGAATGCTTGCTGAACTTTTTCCAATACACCCAATACCTTACTTAACTGCGCAGGATTATTCGCCTGCCAGTAACGTTGGGGTGCCAGGCGAATGCGTGCGCCGTTGGCACCGCCGCGTTTGTCGCTCCCACGGAAAGTAGAGGCAGACGCCCATGCATTTGTTACCAGTTCTGAAACCGTTAAACCAGATTCGAGGAGTTTTGCTTTTAGCGATGCGATATCGTTGGCATCAACCAGTGGGTGATTGACTGCGGGAATGGGATCCTGCCAGAGCAATTCTTCCGCGGGAACATCTGCGCCAAGATAACGGCTGCGGGGACCCATATCGCGGTGGGTAAGTTTGAACCAGGCGCGGGCGAATGCATCTGCAAACGCATCGGGTTCATTTAAAAACTTCCGCGAGATCTTTTCATAAGCGGGGTCAAAGCGCAGTGAGAGATCGGTGGTAAGCATGGTGGGCTTACGTTTTTTGTTCTTATCAAACGCATCGGGAATAATCTCAGCTGCGTCTTTTGCTACCCACTGGTGGGCACCCGCCGGACTCTTGGTCAGTTCCCATTCGAATCCAAACAAGTTTTCAAAAAAGTTATTACTCCATTGAGTGGGTGTTTTTGTCCAGGTAACCTCCAGTCCGCTTGTTATGGCATCTGCTCCTTTACCGGACTTGTAGCTATTGCTCCAGCCAAAACCCTGTTCTTCGATGGCAGCGGCTTCGGGTTCTTTGCCTACATGGGTAGAAGGTGCGGCACCGTGGGTTTTGCCGAAGGTATGTCCGCCTGCGATCAATGCCACTGTTTCTTCGTCGTTCATGGCCATTCTTCCGAATGTATCACGGATATCCTTAGCCGCAGCGATGGGATCCGGGTTGCCATCGGGACCTTCGGGGTTTACGTATATCAAACCCATTTGCACTGCAGCCAGTGGTTTTTCAAGGTTGCGGGAATGGATATCGCCATCGGCTTTATCATCCGCTGATACGACACCGCCTGCTTTTGGTACGCCGGGAGAGCCATGGCCATAGCGGAGATCGCCGCCGAGCCAGGTGGTTTCTGCGCCCCAGTATACTGCTTCTTCCGCCTCCCAGGTGTCTTCACGACCGCCCGAAAATCCAAAGGTTTTGAAGCCCATAGATTCCAGTGCAACATTACCTGCCAGCACCATCAAATCGGCCCACGAAATTTTATTACCGTACTTCTGCTTGATGGGCCATAAAAGGCGGCGTGCTTTATCGAGGCTCACGTTATCGGGCCAGCTATTGAGCGGTGCGAAACGTTGCTGTCCTTGTCCTGCGCCACCGCGACCATCGCCCACGCGGTAGGTACCGGCGCTGTGCCAGGCCATGCGAATGAAAAGTCCACCGTAGTGACCAAAGTCGGCCGGCCACCAGTCCTGCGAATCAGTCATGAGTACATGCAGGTCTTTTTTGAGTGCTTCGAGATCGAGGCTTTTGAAAGCTTCGCGGTAGTTGAATGGTCCCATTGGGTTGGACAAATCAGAATGCTGCCGAAGAATGTTGAGGCGAAGCTGTGTTGGCCACCAGTCGCGGTTCTTTGTGCCGTTTCCCGCACTTGGACTGGCATTGAGGCTGGCACCTGAAAAGGGGCATTTGCCCGTGCCGTTTCCGTTGGCATGTGCTGCCTGGATGTCTGTGTTGTTTCCCATCGTTGATGCTTATTAAAAGGTTTATGATACGGGTGTACAGGTAAGTGTTTGAAGGTTAAAACTACAGGGCATGACTAAATAAATGCCATCGATAATTTTTATGAATATATAGAAACTGTCTATTGCCAGGCGCCAGGCAGCGCGTTGTTTTCCTGGCCCCGTGGAAACTGAGGGTGCTTTCGCTAAATGCTTAAGTGGAACAAAGGTTCGGCCAAGATGGAACTATGCCTGGAAAAGCAAGCTTGTTGTGCAGGTTTTTTCAGCAGCTTCAACTTGCCGGTTTCAACATGTATAATTGAGTAAATCACCCGCCAGGTAAGAGAAATATCCGGGTGGAGCAGTGAAGAACACGGGTTGCTAAGCAGCGTTGCTCAGATGACTTTGTCAGAAGAAAAATCTCCAGAAAGCCTCCACTCGGGTTGTTGAAAGGAACGAGGAAATCTGAGGTAAAGGACCGGTAATACCGATGAAACAACCGTCGAGATATTATAGCAAGCCTGACGCGGATGGCGATGCATCGATGATTTCAGTAAGGGTTTTGACTTTTTCCTTTTGAATTTTGAGTTTGCTCAGAAGAGTTGCTCAGAAGACTTTCTCTGATGACTTTGTCAGAAGAAAATCTCCAGAAAGCCTCCACTCAGGTTGATGAAAGGAACGAGGAAATCTGAGGTAAAGGACCGGTAATACAGATGAAATAGCCCCGATATCTTAAAGCATCCCCGACGCTGATGGCGATGCATCGATGATTTCAGTAAGGATTTTGACTTTTTCCTTTTGAATTTTGACTTTGCTCAGAAGAGTTGCTCAGAAAAGTTGCTCAAAAGAGTTGCTCAGAAGAGTTGCTCAGAAGAGTTCCTCAGAAGAGTTGCTCAGAAGAGTTCCTCAGAAGAGTTGCTCAGAAGAGTTGCTCAGAAGAGTTCCTCAGAAGAGTTCCTCAGAAGAGTTCCTCAGAAGAGTTCCTCAGAAGAGTTCCTCAGA
>JAGWTK010000533.1 GCA_028876035.1 Bacteroidota bacterium | reverse complement strand
TCTGTTGAATGATGTGTTTTAACTTTTGGATTTCGCAGTTCTTAGTTCACACAATAATATATACAGATTGGCTCAATCTTAAAGGTTGGCTCAACCTAAATTGCGAGGTTGCCCCTTACCTCTTACCACATATCCGTCGGTTGGCAGGAGCAACATTTGAAGTGCTGTCTATCCCAAAATCAAGAAATCTATAAATCAAAAAATCCAAAAATCTTATTACCTGATTACCTCATTTCCCACCGCTATCCTGCCTTTTCCACCCACCAGCACATTCTGCCCAAACAAAATCTTATGCTCCTTCTGCCGGTAAGTCGCCAGGGTCTTTAACGGCTCTTTGTACCGCTCACCCGTTTCCTGGTCGGTCGTGGTTACCTGGCAACGCGCACAGGGCTTTACGCCATAAAAATCGATTTCATTTATTTTGAAATGAGACATCCTATCTTCCTCAAAAGGCTGGCTTCCGGCAAGCACGATATTAGGACGAAAACGATTCATGGGCACCGGCTGCGCCAGGCGGCTATTGAGATCATCCAAAGAGGCTTGCCCGATCATCAATATCGGGTAACCATCGGAGAAGCTGGTGATTTCATTGTGCTTTGCATATCGCGGATCCACCAAACGTTGCGTTGTATCGGGCATGTACACCAGACTGCAATCCATACCCAGTTGCAGGCTAAACCACCGATCCGCCGCTTCATCCACACGTAGTCCGATGCAGGTATCATCCCAGACCTGCACCTCGATTGTCGCTGAAGAAGATTCCGGCACCAAAGGAAGCTCCAGTATGTCCGAAGCCTGCCCCTTACCCCACACCCTTACCCTTCCACCAGCTATTGAGGTTTTCAGTGTAGCCATCACCGGTAGTTCGCGCTGCGTGAGAAACTTTCCGTCCGCATCCACCAGCATGTACCGCCGGTCGTACTGTAGTCCGCGGTCCGTGACCACCGCTTCCTGCACCGCAATGCCACCCAGCGATTTGATGGGGTAGATGTATAATTCACCGATTGTTAGCATGAGTAAAGGTAGGCGTTGTAAGTAATAAGTGGTAAGTGCTAAGTCCTTTCGCGTCGCCAGGGAGAGAGGATTTTTGTCTTGCTGGCACAGGTAATTTTCCGCCATGCGTGCGCAATCTCCCGTCATGCCTGCGCAGGCAGGCATCTTTCCGTGAACATGAATTGAATACTGATCCAAAGCATATGCAGTTGTGTGCAGACTTCTTAGCGTGGGACCCCTGCCTGCGCAGGGGACGACGATCATTAACTAGCCAGATCAAATCGCCTCAAGCATCACAACATCGGAGACTACATCGTATACAATTCGTGTCAAACCTACATTTATTCCTCCCATACCCCTAAAAACCCTAATTTCGGAGACAGGCCCAAAAAACAGCACCATGACTCGTCTCAGAAACATCTTGCCCATCTTTTTTTCCTTGTTTGCATGCGCCGTTTCCGCCCAGTCCTATGCACCCCAACTGTCGGACCCCAACATGAAAGTGCGTCCCGTTGCTCCCCTCAAAGCCTGGTCCTTTGCACTCGGTGATGTAAAACTCTTACCAGGCAGTCCCTTCAAAGCCGCCATGGACCGCGATGCCGGCTACCTGCTCGCACTGGAACCGAACCGTCTCCTGCACCGCTTTTACGAAAACGCACACCTTCCAACAAAAGGGGATGTTTATGGAGGATGGGAAACAATGGGACTGTCGGGTCATTCACTCGGACATTATTTATCAGCGATAGCCATGATGTTCGTAAGTACCGGCAACCCGGCCTTCAAAGAAAGAACCAACTATATCGTGGATGAACTGGAACGCTGTCAGCAAGCAAGAAAGACCGGCTATGTAGGTGCGATTCCCAATGAAGACACCCTTTTTGCCAGGGTGGCAAGGGGTGATATAAAATCCGGTGGATTCGATCTCAACGGAGGCTGGAGCCCCTGGTACACCGTGCATAAAGTAATGGCGGGTTTGGTAGATGCATATTTATACACGGGCAATAAAAAGGCAATGAAAGTAGTAACCGGCATGGCCGACTGGACCTATAACACCATCAACCATCTCCCGGATTCCCTGCGGTTGAAAATGCTTCACTGCGAATACGGCGGCATGAACGATGTGCTCGCGACCATCTACGCAATTACCGGCAACAAGAAATACCTGGATCTGTCCTACAAATTTTTCGACGATTTCGTGATGGAGCCGCTGTCGAAACGAATCGATCCCATGCCGGGTAAACATTCCAATACCAATGTGCCCAAAGCCATTGGCAGCGCCGCGCAATACGAACTCACCGGCCGCGAAACCGATAAAACCATCGCTTCCTTCTTTTGGGAGACAATGGTGCACCACCATAGCTATGTAATCGGCGGTAACAGCAGTTATGAATACTGTGGCGCAGAAGATAAATTGAGCGACCGTCTCAGTGATAATACCTGCGAAACCTGCAATACCTATAATATGCTCAAGCTTACCCGGCACCTGTTCTGCTGGGAGCCTTCAGCATCATACGGAGATTACTACGAACGCGCTTTGTACAACCATATCCTCGCTTCGCAGAACCCGGAGAATGGCATGATGACCTATTTCGTACCCCTGCGCATGGGCACGCAAAAGGAATTCAGTGATTCTTTCCACACATTCACCTGTTGCGTAGGCACCGGTATGGAAAATCATTCCAAATACGGGGAAGGCATTTATTACAAAGGTTCCGACGGCAGTCTTTATGTCAACCTGTTCATTCCATCAAGGCTGCAATGGAAAGAAAAAGGATTGTCGGTGACACAGCAAACGGATTATCCTGCTTCTGGTCACACGGCCTTTAGCCTTGCGCTCACTAAACCGGCAGCTTTCCCCATCCGCATCCGCAAACCCTGGTGGGCAAAGAAAGCACCGGTGGTAAAGATCAATGGAAAGAA
>JAGWTK010000532.1 GCA_028876035.1 Bacteroidota bacterium | reverse complement strand
CGTGTGAACAGGAAATTTTATCGCATACAGGCAGGTATTTGCAATTCCTGCACACATTATTGTGGGTATAGCGGTTGAAGGAACTGTAATACTCGAATACGGCAGGATTGTATTCTTCAAAAATGCTGGTTGGCGCTTTGCTGTCGTCGTGAATCGTTTCCCAGCATTTATGAATATACCCGTTGGGGTCTACCACCAGGCTCACGGGAGATGCCCAGGTGGCACAGGTTGACTGGTATTTGGGCAGATCCCATTTAAGTTTGGCCCGCTTTCCGCCGTTTCGCTCTGCCCAGCTATTGAGGCGGCGAACCAGGCTGAGGCGGAAGTTTTGCTTGAACTCAAAAAATTCATCTACGTGTATTCTTGTATCCTGCTCTTCTTCCGAAAGCTTTATCTCCTCATACGAACGCAGCCATGCAGGATCGAAATTGAACTGGCGGTGTTTGTGCGGCCATATTTTAAATGCATTCAAATCGTCCAGCAGGTCTTCCGCAGAAGCGGCCACTTCCTTGTCAACATTCAGGCGCACATTTATATTGATCCCTTCTGGTAAAAGGGCCAGGTTTTTCAGTATCTTAAAATAGTTCTCCCCGTTTTTCTGTTTGAGCGGTCTTTTCTTATCATGGACTCTTTTGGCTCCGTCGATCGTTACCTGTGCACTGCTCACGCGGCAGGTAATCAGTGTTCTTACATTTTCTTCGGTCAGGTAGATGCCATTGGTAATAATCTTCGCGTCGTAATCAAGCTGGTATTTTTCCGATAACTCGAAAAAGCCCTTTGATATATCGATAATTGCCTTCACATTAATCAAAGGTTCTCCTCCATACCATGTAACATTCAAACTATGGATTTTCCGGTCTGCTTTGCAGATGATCTGTTCAATATAGTCTACCGTCTTAGCCTTTACCTTGTCGTCTTTTAACGTGTGATTGGGTTTTACGAACTCAAAGCAATAGGGGCATCCCATATTGCAGGTAATCGTTGTTCCAATCGTAAGAAAAATTGTCCCGGAATTCTTAAACTGGTTGCGTTCGGTATACTTTTCAAAAACATCAATGATATTCTTGCCGGCTTCCAATACATACTCGCGCTCAAGCAGGTATTCGAAGAGGTAGTCGCGGTCACCGAAACTATCTACGCTGAATTCTTTCAGCATAAATATTTCAGCCAGCATTTCGCCTTCGCTTCGGGCAAATACCTCAATTCCGCCAGTAAGCGTATTGAAAAGAAGATATTCTGCTGATTCTTCAACCGGGATCAAAACATTGTAGGGGCTCGACTTAAACATTTCCATATCACTGACATTTTAAAAAGTAGTAAACTGCAAAACGATAAAAGCTTATACTGAACCTTCAGGATCATCTGCTATTGGAGTTTTAGGCCCTGGCAACTGACCTCCTCCGGTCCGGTATAAGCTTTTCCAAACAACCCATTCGCCGTACATCATGCTGCCTTTGGCGATTACCACCGGCAGGATGCCAGGACTTACACCAGAATATCGTTATCCTCACCGGTGTCTCCAGCCGGGCGGCTGAGTCCATAAGTTCCGCAGGAGAATCCATCACAAAGTGATTCAACTTCCTTGGACAGTCTTTCTTCCGTAGTGTTGGGCTTTACGAGAGCTTTGTTCTGCAAAGCTTCTTTCAATTGTTCTTTGTTCATGTTGTTCTTTTTTTGAATTAAAAAATGGATGATATGTCTATTTCGAAATAGCGCTTTTGACAGCCTATTGGGATATGGCCACTTTCAGTACCTTATCCTGGTAGGGCTGCAGATCCAATACTGATTGTATCTCTACCGGTATATCTGGTTTAATTCCCTTTCCTTCTATTGATTGACCACCCAGCAAAAATTTCCCTGTATCAAGGCAATTCGTGGCAACGACAATATTGTCTTTGGGAAAATTGATCTCGTAGATAAAAGCCAGCGCGCCACGCGAATGTTCGCGGCCTACAACGACAACATTCTTGTACCGTGTCTTCAGAGTGTACACAACAAGTTCCGCGATGCAGGCAGTTGAGCCATCTACCAGGAGTACGAGCTTTCCGTCGGGTCTGTAATGAAAGGGAGTTGCATTTTCCCTGACGACCACAGAATCGCGGTGACCAGAAGGAAACGCTTCAAAGTCAAAATAGGTAAACTTGTGCCCGATGATAAAAGAAAGAAATTCGGCACCGGCAAGAAAATCACCTCCGCCATTGTTCCTGAAATCAAGAATAAGCTTTGCTCTACCGTTGATGCTGTCAAGCCTCGAAGCAAAGTCAAGCGGCAATTCAGGATTGATTTTGCTAATCTTATAGTAAGCGACCGAATCGTTCAAATAACGAAAATCAAAGTTGGCCGGACTGAAACCCGCTGGAATCCTGTACTTGTCCTTGAGCACATAACTCACCGTTCTTGCAGTTTGCCCTTCGGGCCTGATAGTGACATGCACTTGCTTACCCGGGATCCCCTTCAACAGCGCATTTACGTCTTTCGGATTCAAGTCCTCTTTAGTGATTTCCTGTCCGTTCACTTCGGTAAGTTCACTACCCAACGGTACATGCATGGATAAACTATCATCGAAAACCCCGGCTACCAATTGCCTGCCCTGAATGGGAAAAACATACATCGCAGTTTTCTCCGCCTTCCGGTTATAGCAAGCCGATTTGATGTAGAAATGCGGTTCCCTCAGTTCGGTCACAATGAAACGATTCAAAGAATCAACAAGATCACAGAGCCCCGCGCGTTTTGACCGATCTAGCACCGATACGGCTTTTTCAATTACTTCCTCCTTTTTCAGGTGTCGCTCTGCATAAAAAGCATAGTTCTCCAGCAATGGAATAAAAATATCGCTCAGCAAATCGCGGCTGCTTTTCAGCGAATCTTCCAGGAAAAGTGACCCCTTAAAATCTTCTTCCCGCTGGTCAACGGG
>JAGWTK010000531.1 GCA_028876035.1 Bacteroidota bacterium | reverse complement strand
AAATATGCCTGGGAAATAATAAATGCGATCGCCGAAGGCAGGAGCCATTTTACAGACAAGAGTTTTGTTTCGCTGTCTTTGCGAAACACAAAATCGGCTATAAGATCACCTATATAGAAATAAATGTAGTAGTGGAAAATGTCGGGGAAGATGTAGAATGTCTTTCCGTTCATGTTCATATACGCAGCAACTGCATACAGGACCAGGCTGAGTATACCTTGGTGCAGTCGGTTGAACTTACAGATAACTTTAAAAAAGGCGTAGAAAACCCCAACAAAAAACAGGGCGTTCAGGTACCAGAACTGCTGGTTATTGGCGGGGTTACGGGGGTAAATGATCAGGTTGATATAGTCACTGGGCGCTGGTTTGGCATTGACGTAATCTTTGAACAATAGTTGCAGCGTGATTTGCAGGGAGCCCCAGATGATAAGGGGGTAAAATACAATCTTGAAGCGGCCGCCGATATAATCGTTGATTCCTTTCTTTTGCAGGCTTCGCGATACAAACAATCCTGAAATAATAAAAAACAGGGGCATGCGAAAACTATAGAAACAAATATTGATGATGCTTAGTATTGGATAGTTATTGACCGGCATCACTTCCCTGATACCATCGAAACAATGGCGGTAACAAACCAGGATGATGCAAATTCCTCTTACATAATCAATCCATGCAAGCCGGTTTCCGGTGAGCACGAATTTTGAATTAAACAAGTCCTTGAACACTTTCATGCGGATTTAAAGGTTTACTGGGGCAACCATTACAATCAACAACTACCCCGTTGAAGTTGACGATGTCAGCTGACATCGTGCTTCTAACCAGGCGCCTTTTTGTGCCGGTTCAGATAAAAGAAACGGCTGGCTTTGTCAAAGGAATTGAGATCAGGCTGGTATTGCTACATTTCGATATTGTCGTCTTCCACTTCATTGAGTACGGCGCCAACCAGTTTGTCGGGCTGGCTCTTCAAAAAGCGGATGGAATCCTTGTCTGTTTGGCGAATTACGGATTTTGCAGAGAATACTGCAATAACACCTTCCGAGTATTTTAATAGCTCCTTGGTGTCG
This sequence comes from Bacteroidota bacterium, assembly GCA_028876035.1. GTDB lineage: Bacteria > Bacteroidota > Bacteroidia > Chitinophagales > Chitinophagaceae > JACMLD01. Next base: position 1,854 of record JAGWTK010000531.1, on the reverse strand, counting down.
GCATGTTCGTTGAGGGACGGACCTTCCATCAGGATATAATCGTATTGCTGGCTAATTTCCGGAAGTCTATCGAGCAGGTTGTTTTTCTGCAGGAGCTCCTCCGGCGAAAACGGACTTTCCGCGCAACCAATGATATCTACATACGGGATGCTTGTGCTGCTTCGGGCGGCAGCCATTTTTTCACCTGCGCCTGCTTCCCCGTTGCTGCTGAACTGGTTAAGGGCAGGCCGTGCATCAAACTTTTCTGTCAGGGAATTATTGGAAAAATTTGTATCAATCAGCAATACTTTTTTACGGGCCAGGCTAAAACTACTGGCCAGCGCCTCCATAATGGTGGTTTTACCTTCACCTTGTTTTGTGCTTGTAAAAAGGATAATTTTTTTCCCGCTGCTTTCGATTTCAAACCGCAGCTTTCGCAGGTTTTCCAGGTACCCCGAATTTTTATCGCTCCTGCTTTCTTCGTTGATGGCGAAATAGTCGGCAACAGCTTTGCTTTTCAGGTCGATTTTGTTAGCTACTGCCAGCAGTTTTACATTCACCGTTTTAGTGAATATAGAAGGGGTGCGTACCGATTGATCCAGGAAATCCAGGATGATGATCCAGAGCGAAGAAAGCATCAGGGCGGCCAGGCTACCGATCGCAATGATTACTTTCCGGCCTGAGCGTTCCGGTTTAATAGCGGGTTGCCCTTTCAACGTTTGCTTAAAGTTGATTTCGGGTGCCACGCTTACGCTTTCTGCCGTTTGCAGCACGCCAGTCAGGCGCTCGTATTCTTTCGTCGCAAGGTCAATGTCTGCCTGCATCCGGGCAGCGATCACGTCCGAACCAGCACCACTCGCGGCCAGCGCGCTGTATGTTCTTACAGCCGACTGAAGTGAGGCGATGGTTTGGTTTTCCGCGTCGATATTATTCAGCAAGCTGATTTTTTGTGATTCAAGCAACGCAATTTGTTTTCTTTTCTCGGCTTTGTCGTTAGTGCCGGTGTAGGTGGGTTGCAACTGGGCAATGCGCCGCTGGTTGGCATCGATCTGTTTTTGGATTACCGGGTCGTCGCCTCCCTTATTTTGGAGCTCCACTGCGAGGTCGCGGTTCTTTTGCTGCAAGTCCAGCAATTCCCGGTTATTGCCCACCACCGGGTCGCTGCTGTTATTGAGTTTTTCGAGGTTTTGATTAACAGAACGGAGGTCTGCCTTGAGGCCGTTCAGCTTTGTAAGTTCGTCAGAGAGTTTCCCCTGCTGATCCTGTTGCATAGCCAGCGCAGCGGTTGCTTTGTCGGCAATATTGGGTGCGTTGAATGTTTTTTTATAGTCTGCGAGCTGTCGTGTTTTCTCGTCAATTTCTCTCTTTTTGCGGGCGGCCAGTGTATCCAGCTTTTCAGCAGATTGAACCGTTCTGGTGTCGGTAATGGAGCTGAAAAAAGAAATGAATTCCTGGCCAATGGTATTCACCACAAAGGCCGACATTTCCGGGTTCTCCGATTTGAAAATAATATTCAGGTAATCCGTACCCGCTACCCGGTCCACTGTAAGCTGGTCGAGGATAGACTCATTGTCGTACCCATACAGTTGGATAAGCTGGAATACCTTGTTTTCTTCCGGGTCGTATGCTTTGAGGATTTCTTTCGAATCGTGTTTGGCCTGTAAAATCTGTTTCGCTTTCTCGAAGTCCACCTGGGTATACTCTTTCTTTTGCTTCTCTTTTTCCGTGAGGGTCGTATACGGCATTTTCTCCGTGAGGTCATGCAGCATCAGGTCGTACGACAGCATGCAAATCACAACCGGTGACTTGAAGGTTTCAATAACATTTTTGAAACGCTGGTCAATTTCGAAAATGTTCAGGCCATCGTCCCCGTTC
>JAGWTK010000530.1 GCA_028876035.1 Bacteroidota bacterium | reverse complement strand
ATGGTTTTGACTCTTGAAGGCGAGGTGTTGGCCGTTGGCTATTAGCTGTTGGATGTTCCTCATCAGGCGGATGTTTTTGACTTTTGCAGGTTGACTTGTCTTTGTACCTGGTACTTTGTACTTTATATCCCCCCAAATCCTCCTCCAAAAACAAAATCTCCCGGGAAAACGGCCTCCCGCCTCTTACCTCACACCCCTTACCGGCTTTCAGATTAAAAAGACTTAAAACCTATTACTTACAACTTATTACTCCCCGATCATTCCCGCCGCCCGCTCCAAATCTTCCGGCGTATCGATCTCTACCCCCATATAATCGGTTACCACCATTTTCAGCGGAATGCCGTGTTCAAGGTAGCGGAGGCACTCGATCTTTTCGGCGGTTTCGAGGGGCGTCATCGGCCAGTGCGTAAAGTCCATCAGGGCTTGCTTGCGAAAAGCATAGACGCCAATATGTTCATAATAAACCGAAACCACCTCATTGTTCCGGGGATAAGGAATGACGCTACGGGAGAACATCAGCGAGTTCATGTGCTGATCCACTGCCACTTTCACATAGTTAGGATCCTCAATATATTTTTGCTCCCGAAGCACCTGCATCAGCGACGCCACTTTTACCTGCTTTCCTTCAGGGCCTTCAAAAACCTGTAGCAAGGCTTCCAGCGGTTGCTTTCTAACAAATGGCTCATCGCCCTGCACGTTTACGATGATGTCTACATCCATGCCCGCAACCGCCTCTGCGATCCGGTCACTGCCGCTTTCATGGGTTTTTTTGCTCATGACCGCCTTTCCGCCATGCTGAACAATCTCGTCAAAAATTACCGCGCTGTCCGTAGCCACCCATACTTCGTCAAACAGGCCGGTTGCCACCGTATTGTCGTACGTATGGCGTATCACCGTCTTGTTTCCCAAGGGTTGCATCAGTTTGGCAGGAAATCGCGTGGCGGCATAACGCGCCGGTATCATGGCTATCATCTTCATGCAATAAAGATAATCCATGCGATGGGTCGCGCCCAAAATTGGCCGCTTTGTTCGAACTATGATCCGAATGATTATATTTGATCAGCTTCAACGATTGCATGTAGCAAAACCTTAAAACGTAAGCCATGCAAGCCTCCGAATTACTCAACAACTATTTTGTTGATGACCGTACATGGGACGAAATGTACGCCAACAACACCGTGCGCGATCAGTACCGCGGTGCGGTTGATTTTTTGCATCAACTCAGCATCGATGAGCTCAACCGTAAAGAAGAGCAGGCCAAACGCCTGTTCATGAGCCAGGGTATCACCTTTACCGTTTACAGCAGTGGCGAAGGCATTGAAAAGATTTTTCCTTTCGACATCATTCCCCGCATCATCACGGCTGCAGAATGGAATTACATAGAGTCCGGCATTAAGCAAAGACTACGCGCACTCAACCTGTTCCTGAAAGATGTATATCATGAGCAATTCATCATCAAAGATCGCGTAGTGCCGATTGATATGGTGTACAGCTGTCCGCATTACCTGCGCGAGATGCACCAGTTCCCCGTTCCTTACGATATCTATGTGCACATTGCCGGCATCGATCTCATCCGAAACAATGACGGCAGTTTTTATATCCTGGAAGATAACCTGCGCACACCCAGCGGCGTTAGTTATATGCTCGAAAACCGGGAAATCACAAAACGCATCTTCCCCGATTTGTTGCCACGAAACCGTGTTCGACCGGTGAACGATTACCCGAATATTCTCCACCGTAACCTGGTATCGCTGTCACCGCGACAGATCGCGAACCCTACCGTTGTTGTACTTACACCAGGAATTTACAATTCCGCGTATTTTGAACATACGACTTTGTCCAGGCTGATGGGCGTGGAACTGGTAGAAGGACGCGACCTGGTGGTAGACAACCACCGCGTATACATGAAAACGACCACCGGACTGCAACAGGTGGATGTTATCTACCGCAGGGTAGACGACGATTACCTCGATCCGCTGGTATTCCGCGCAGAAAGCACCCTGGGTGTTGCCGGTATCATGAGCGCTTACCGAAAAGGCAATGTGGCCATTGTAAATGCGGTTGGCAACGGCGTGGCAGACGACAAAGCGATCTACAGCTTCGTGCCGGACATGATTAAATATTACCTGAACGAAGAACCGATACTTAAGAACGTACCTACTTACCAGCTTGAGAACCGCGAACACCTGCTGCAGGTGTTCGCCGATATCGGCAATATGGTCATCAAAAAAACCAATGGAAGCGGCGGGTATGGCATGCTGATGGGCAATGCAGCCAGTGAAGAAGAAATAGATGCTTACAAACTGGAAGTACTGAAAGATCCGCGGCAGTTCATCGCACAACCGGTGATCAGCCTGTCCTCTGCACCTTGTTATATGAATGGGAAACTAACACCACGCCGAATCGATCTGCGTCCTTACGCTTTGTGCGGGCCGGGCGGCATCGAGATCGTACCAGGCGGACTTACGCGCGTTGCACTCCGCGAAGGTTCACTCGTGGTGAATTCGTCACAGGGGGGAGGAAGCAAGGATACCTGGGTATTGGCCTGAGGAAGTTGTAAGTAATAAGTTTTAAGTCTTTTTGATCTGGAAAGCGGGAAATGGGTCAGCGGTAAGGGGTAAGAGAAGGAAAACAAGTTAAAATGTAAAAGTCCAAACATCCGGCCCATCAGGTACTGCCAACGGCTAATAGCTAATACCAAAAAAACCAACAGCCATATTTTAAGTAAAATAATAAAATTTAATGCTAAGCCGCGTCGCCGATAGTCTATACTGGATGAGCCGTTACATGGAAAGGGCCGATGGTATCCTGCGCATGTTGAAGATCAATTATGCATCCTCGCAGGACGACCCGCATGAATTCTCATGGGCGCCGGTGCTCGAGATATTCACTTACCTCGATAAGGCTGAATACCCACGGCTCGCCGGCGATT
>JAGWTK010000529.1 GCA_028876035.1 Bacteroidota bacterium | reverse complement strand
GTTTTTCGATTGTTGTACGTGCACGTCCGAAAGGTAAAACCGGCTGGGAAGCACTGATATGTTGTTTATATGCTGCGGAATTTTATGACGAAGCCATTGAGCAGATAAAAGCGGCCCTGCAGCAAACAGGCAATAACCCTCTTTTTCTTTTTTATTACAGTGCGCTGTGTTTTGCAGCGGGTAAACCTAAGGAGGGTTTGCTGCAACTGGAGAGAGCACTTCAAAAGGCGCCCCGCCTCCTGAAAAAATTCGTTGAATTAAATCCCTCCATTCTAGGCAATCAACAGGTGGTTGATGTGCTGGCACGCTTCCGCAAAAAAAAGGGTTGAGTTGTTTCAGTTTCAGTTAATGTGCTGTTATGTACAGCATACTTTCTTATTTTTGCGCGCATTGCTGCTGCCAGTCAATGCTCACTGTTAATTACGCCGTAATGAATTTTAACCTTTCACAGATTCCCGGGCGAACTTTAAAGCCCCGGCAAAGTGGTCTTACAATGGTCATGGACAAGGGCCTCAGTGTTGAAGAAGCAAAGAATTTCCTGAGTGTGGCCCATCCCTATGTGGACGTTATCAAACTTGGTTTTGGTACCTCTTTCGTTACCCCAAATCTCAGGGAAAAACTCGCGATCTATCGCTCCTACGACCTGCCCATTTACTTTGGCGGAACGCTGTTCGAAGCGTTTTTGATACGTAACCAGTTCAATGATTATATCAATACCTGCAAAGACTTTGGAATAAGTTATATGGAGGTAAGCGATGGATCCATCAGCATTCCCCATGCAGAAAAATGCGGCTATATTGAAAAACTTACCAAATACGGGACGGTATTGAGCGAGGTTGGCAGTAAAGATGCAGAACATATTATTCCGCCTTACAAATGGATAGAACTGATGCGTGCCGAACTGGATGCAGGATCCAGCTACGTGATCGCCGAAGCAAGAGAGGCCGGAAACGTGGGTATTTACAGGGGTAGTGGTGAAGTAAGAGAAGGCCTTGTGCAGGAAATTCTTACGCAGATTCCGGCAGAAAAGATCATCTGGGAAGCACCGCAAAAAGGACAACAGCTATATTTTATCGAACTGATAGGCGCCAACGTGAACCTGGGTAATATTGCTCCTACCGAAGTGATACCCCTCGAGACAATGCGTCTTGGACTGCGCGGCGATACCTTTGATTTATTTCTTGATAAAGCCGCCGCCAAATGAGGCTGTTCGGCTTGATAGGTTACCCGCTTTCTCATTCCTTCTCCGCAGGATATTTTGCATCCAAATTCGAAAACGAGGGTATAAAGAATTGCCGGTACGATAATTACCCCATTGCATCGATCACCGAACTTCCTGCATTGTTTGAATCCAGGCCCGCGCTTGAAGGAATTAACATCACTATCCCATACAAAGAACAGGTACTTGCTTTCCTGGATGAAAAAAACGAAATCGTGGCGTCGATTGGCGCCTGCAATTGTATCCGGCGAGAGAACGGAAAATTAAAAGGATACAATACCGATGTGCTGGGTTTCGAAGAATCATTGAAAGAAAAGTTAGCGCCACAGCATCGCCAGGCCCTTGTGCTTGGAACTGGTGGCGCCGCCAAAGCAGTGGAATACGTATTGCAGAAGCGCAACATCGCCTATAAACTTGTTTCGAGGACAAAGCGTGCGGGCATTATTTCGTATGCAGACGTTACGCCTGCGATGCTCGGTTCGCATACACTCGTCATCAACACGACTCCATTAGGTATGTATCCGAATGTGGACGATATACCGCCAATGCCTTATGAGTCACTTACAGCACAGCACTATTTATACGACCTCGTGTACAATCCTGCGCAAACCCGTTTCTTGGCTATTGGTGCGCAACATGGCGCAGTGACCAAAAACGGCCACGATATGTTGTTGATCCAGGCGGAAGAGAGCTGGAAGATTTGGAACAGGCCTATACATTGAAAGCGGAATGCATGGCTTCAGGAAAGGCCGCGATTTTTTTTGTGGTGTAGTTAAAGCATACCATGCCCGTTCTTGCAAGTGCTACCGTAACCTGTTTGCCGCCAGCGGATTTCTCCAGCTGGTAGCACAACGCGAATGAAATTTTTGAAATCTCTGTGATCGCTACCGATACTTTCACATGGTCGCCATAAAACAACTCAGATTTGAACTCAATGGCGGCATCGCTCATAATCAATCCTGTGCCGGCAAAATCCATTTCTGTACAATTGTAATGGCGGAGAAAACGCATCCTCGCTTCGTGGATAAGCGATAACAATGTGTCGTTGCCTACATGGCCCCCATAATTCAGATCTGTAATCCGGATATCAATGGTAGTGCTGAAAGAAAATTGGTCGGGAAGTTCAATTTTTACGCGGGGCATGGGCCGATACATTTCGTGGAAAAATAAGCAGCATGGCTATTACTCAGGGTTTGTCACCAACAAGTTCACCAAAGGCGGCGATGTCGAAGAAATTGGAAGCAGCGGGAACATAGGAAGATTGAATAATCTTGCTGCGCCATTCCTGGAATCGCTTCTTCCAGGTATCGCTTTCCCGTATCACCCTGTCAAGGTACTCTTCGGTATCTCCCGGTTCGTTGAGGTACCTTATTACACTCGCAAATTTTGCCGATATCCTGGTTAACTGGCCATTGGGGCCCATTACTGTCAGGTAATTGCTATTGGTAGTAAGCACATCGATATCGCGTATAAGATTGCCATTTTCATCCGTCAGCGGCTTGCCGGATATAACTACTGGTGCTTCGGGGAATGAGGGCAGGCGTTCAACCGCCGCATAACTGAGCACATGCGTTCCGGACTCGTCTTCTTCGTTCGTCTTTTGGTGTTTGCTGGTTGAGTTCCCGGACCCTGCTGATGCCAGCACGATTGTTGGCCTGTTGATATCCGGCGTATTTTTATTCGCGTCTTTCGGTGTTGTTGAAAGCCCTGATTCCTGGCTG
>JAGWTK010000528.1 GCA_028876035.1 Bacteroidota bacterium | reverse complement strand
TAAACAAAAAATAAACTGGCCAACAAGTCCCAGTCTGTTCACATAACAGGGGCTCACACACAGCCAACCTGCAAAACATAACCCTTCTCCCTAACCAAAATCAAAAAATCAACACCAAATAGAAGATTCCCCGGACAGCAGTGACTTAGAACTTAGAACTTAGAACTCCTCAGTCTTCCTTTATGTGCAAATGATGCTCCTTGTCTTCATAGATATCGTATTCTCCCTTTAATGCATAATAGCCAAAAACAAACAGGCCGCCTACAATAATGGGCGTAAGAATGAATGCATAAATAATAGCCGGTATTTTATCTTCCGGTTTGCTACTTTCAAATTTTGGGATAGCCTGGGATACGATCAGCCAGTAGCCGGCGATAAGTGCAAGGATGATCCAAACAAGTCCGAGGTATTTTCTCAATTGATTCATACAAGTCTTTTAGAATGTCTTTTGGTTTTGATTAATCTTCAATGCGGTTGTCTTCACCGTTGATATATATCGCGCCGATGACAAAGCAAACCGCAGCGATGATAATTGGGTATAGCAGTCCCTGCAGATAGGGCTTCTCATAGGGCAGGGGCAGGCCGGCCTTTGTGGCGGCGGCATTGGCATCAGCCGCTTTCGTAGCGAGAAAGGTTGCTACTGCTGGCAGCAATCCGCCAAAGATCCCGTTGCCGATATGGTAGGGCAGCGACATGGAAGTGTACCGGATCCGTGTTGGGAACATTTCTACCAGGAAGGCGGCAATCGGGCCGTAGACCATGGTTACATACATCACCTGGATGAATACCAGGAATACGAGCGTCCAGAACGGACCGCTTCCCACTACTACGGTCTTATTGCTTTTGATATCTTTTGCCGGATCAGTTTTTGATTTATCGGCATGGATGAACTGCGTTTTTTCTTCCTTGTACGTGCTGCCGTCTTCAAATACTTTTGATACCAGGGTGGTTTTGATACTATCGGACGGATTTTTTATGTCGGCCTTAATACTTTCGCTGGTAACCGTTTGCCCCGTTCGTTCTTTTTTCATTTTCACGCTCCCCGCATCGTACATGCCGGAATAAATGCTGCGGTAGGTCAGTATGGCGATGAGCATGCCCAGCAGCATGATCCATTTGCGTCCGATGCGGTCAGACAGCCAGCCAAAGAACACAAAAAACGGTGTAGCGAACAGCAATCCCCACATAATGATCTTACTTGCCTGTGATACATCGATCGATAGGGTTGTTTGAATAAAGCTCAATGCATAGAACTGACCGGTGTACCAAACCACGCCTTGTCCCATCGTTGCACCAAACAATGCCAGCAATACAAATTTGAAATTGAGTTTATGTCCGAAGCTTTCTTTTAAGGGGTTGACCGATGTTTTTCCTTCTGCCTTGGCTTTTGCGAACAGAGGTGATTCCTTCATGCGCATGCGAATGAGCACGGAGATGCCCACCATGATGATCGATACCCAGAAGGGGATGCGCCATCCCCAGTCGGCAAAGGCGGTTTTGTCCATGGCGCCTTTGACCAATACAATTACAGCAAGTGAAACAAAGAGCCCGATGGTAGCGGTGGTTTGGATCCAGCTTGTCCAGAAACCCCTGCTTTTTGCCGGTGAATGTTCGGCGACATACGTTGCGGCACCGCCATATTCGCCACCGAGCGCAAGCCCCTGCAGCAGTCGAAGTACAAGTACCAATACCGGTGCGAGATAGCCGATCGATTCATATCCCGGGATACATCCGATCAGGAAAGTAGAGAGACCCATTATCACCAGCGTGAGCAAGAATGTGTATTTTCTTCCGATAAGATCGCCGAGGCGGCCAAAGAAGAGTGCGCCGAAGGGACGTACTACAAAGCCGGCAGCAAAAGTGGCAAGGGTAGACAGCAATGCCAGGGTTTGGTTACCGGCAGGAAAAAATTTGGTGGCGATAATGGTCGCCAGGCTTCCGAAGATGTAGAAGTCGTACCATTCAATTAGGGTGCCTACCGATGAAGCGGCAATGACGGCGGGCAAACCTTTTGTTTCCTCGTTATTATTCATATGGCAGTTTGGGTTTTCCAGATCAAAGGCAGATCGCGATGGAGTCGCGGTTGAATCCTGATTCTCCTCCGAATATAAATTTTCTGGTAAGACTGGCAATGAGTAAACTAAAAAATGAACGGTTTTTCAGCGATGTGGCCAATGCCTATTGTTGCCTTCTTGGCAGTATTGGGTGTATTTTACGGGAGTGATCGGGCGTAGTTCCCTGGCGGGCACGAAAAAGTCCGCTTGATGCTTCTATGAACTTTGCCTTGCGGGATAGTGGTGCTAAGCGGACCAGGTCCCAATCCTGGTATCGTTAGATGAAAACTAAAAAGCAGCTTGCGCATCTATGGCCATGCTTGTGAGGCATGCATAGGGCTTGGGCAGCTTCAGTCGCAAATGTACGAAAGATACCGGGAATACTGGCCGCAGCTTTATCAGCGCCGTCTACTGAAAGGGACGGTGCGTAAGAGCTCTTGCATTGTTTTGTATGTTGTTAATTGCTTTCAATTTATTCTGTAGCTTAGTTCTTTCGCAACCGCACCTGCGTTGAAGTATGCCAATTATTAGTTGTGAATTGCTTTCAATTTATTCTGTAGCTTAGTTCTTTCGCAACAAGTAGATTTCACTGAACTACATCCATCCTGTTGTGAATTGCTTTCAATTTATTCTGTAGCTTAGTTCTTTCGCAACATTTTTTCACTGGGCGATAAGTACTTCATTGTTGTGAATTGCTTTCAATTTATTCTGTAGCTTAGTTCTTTCGCAACCACTGGTTTGGCTGGTGATGCCATATACAGTTGTGAATTGCTTTCAATTTATTCTGTAGCTTAGTTCTTTCGCAACCGGTAACTGCATAGGAAAGGGCAAGGACGAGTTGTGAATTGCTTTCAATTTATTCTGTAGCTTAGTTCTTTCGCAACAA
>JAGWTK010000527.1 GCA_028876035.1 Bacteroidota bacterium | reverse complement strand
TCGAAGTACTTCGCAGCTTCTTTGTCCGCTGCAATATTATTGGAATTGCAGGCGGCCAAAAAAGCCAGTACCGGCACGATCCATAAACCTTTCCTGCCCATGGTAAAAAATTTTTGCAAAAGTAACCGGATCGCGGCAATTCATGATCGATGCCAGCTGTCCCCGCATTCTTTCGTTTATCCTTAACAGCAGCCCGGCGCAAAGTAAAGCCTACAAATTTGCAACAAAACAAACAGACCGCGGTCTAATGGAGGTTTGTGGACTTGCAACCGGATCAGTATACAGCCGATAAAGAACTAGCCCGCCGTGTTTTACAGGGCGATAGACAGGCTTTTGCCGCTATCGTGAAAAATACGGAAGCGCTGGTGGCCTCCATTGTTTGCAAAATGATCCCCGACCTGGAAGCCCGGAAAGACCTGGCCCAGGACATTTACTTAAAGGCATACCAGCACCTCGGCAGTTTCCGGTTCGAATCGAAGCTGAGTACCTGGGTGGCACAGATTGCTTTTAATACCTGCAGGAGCTGGCTGGAGAAAAAGAAGCTGGTACTGATGGATCACGATCAATTGCCCGTGCTGGAGGGCAGGGGCACCGGGAATGAATCGGCCGAAGCACCACTGGCTGGAAAGCAGCGCAGCCGGATCCTGCGTGCAGCGATGGAACAATTGCCGCCCCTGCAAAAGACGTTGATTGCATTGTACCACCAGGATGAGAAAAGCTATACCGATATTGCCTTCATCACCGGTTTACCGGAAGGAACGGTGAAGAGTTACCTGTTTCGGGCAAGAAAGGCATTGCGCGAAATATTGTTGTCTGATTATAAAAGAGAAGAAATATGAATAACGGTCATCTCACAGAGGAACGATTGCAGATCGCCGGACTGGAAAACGAATTGCTCAGCGCAGCGGAAAAGTTGCACCTGCAACACTGCGATGCATGCCGCTTACAGGCAGCATCATACAAACAGCTCTTTGCAGAGGTACAATCGGCTCCGCATGCGGCCTTTGATTTTCCGCTGGAAGAAATGGTGATGGCTGGTTTGCCCGAAACCCGTAAACGACGCAGCCTGCCATCACTGGCATGGATATTCATTGCCCTTGCAACCGGTGCGGGATTATTCTGGGCAACCAAAAAATACCTGCTCACATTGGTGACGGGTGTGCTGCCGTTTACCCTGTACACCAGCGTGCTGAGTGCCCTCGTCATTTTTATCTTCCTTGCCTTTGATATGTACAGGCGCTACCAGCAAATTTTTCGGATTGTTGAACAATAGTGCAACAAAAAACAGTCATCGCGGTCAGATACCATAAATACAACAACAATGAAAAGATTGATGCTCTTACTTACCTGTCTTTCTTCGGTAGCGCTGGTTCATGCGCAGCCAGAGGCGGTGAAACCCATTATTGATCGGGATATTGTTCGTGATCTTTTGCAGATTTCGGGCATATTAACCGGACTTTTCCTCGTGATTACCTTTTTTCTTACGTTACTACGCACCTGGCTCGATGCCCGGCTCAAGAGTAAGCTGGTAGACCGCGGCGCTACTGAGGGGACGGTAGCACAGTTGCTGCAGCCATTGAAAAAAGAAAGCAGGATGGAGCCTGTTAAATGGTTTACGATCCTAACCGGTTTGGGTATTGGCCTGCTGCTGATCAATTTTACACAGCCCATTGGTTTGCATTCCCTCGCCATCATGTCGTTCAGCCTGGCTGCCGGCTTTCTTGGCTATTACCTGATCACGAAAAAGACAGGGGATCCGGATAATAACAGTCACCCCTAAACGAAAACAAATGAAACCTGAACTTTTTGTGACGGCATTTTTATTGGTCATGGGTGGTGTTTGCCTGGTGTGGGCGCGGCACAACGGTCAGCTGCAGATAGCGGGTATCCGTTCCGATAACCATCATATCGTAGTAAATGCAGACGACTACCACGAAGAACTTGAATATGCCGGCCGCATTGGTATAGCTGAAGATGAAACAGCTGTTCAATCGATGTCGCCCGATGGCTTTCTTCGCTATACCCGGAATGATTCAACGATTGAAATTGTAAATGATACCCTACATCACCGGTTGACTTATACTTTCCTGGTGGATGGTAACAAAATCGACAACGACAGTGCGCGTGCAAACATGACCCAACAGGCATTGGCCGCGATGTTCCGGTGGGGTTATATGGGAGCTGAAAGAATGGAGAAACTGTACCGCAGGGGTGGTGCACCCGCCTTGCTCAAAGCAATGCCCGGATTTGGTGACAATGGCCTTCGCGCCCGGTATGCCAATAAAATCCTTCAAACGGATACTACCGGCAGCACGGTATTGCTGTTGACCCAATACCTGGCAAAAGATTTCGGGGACGGACCCGAGAAAGAGCAGGTACTGCAGCGTTATACTCCCAGGCAATGGAAAGACACGGCCATCACCACAGCCTATCTCAGCGCAGTTGGCTCCGTTCGCGATGAAGCAGCCCGCAGTATGCTCATTCAGCAATACCTGAAACAAAATCCGGGCAGTCCCTTTTTAGACAAAGTTGCCGGGCTCGCCCGCGAGATACAGGATGATAACCTGCGTGCCGACATGGCGGGTGAATTCCTGCAAATGCCGCTGGCCGACAGCAGTTATTGGCCAAGGGTCCTGGGACTGGTAAGCAGTTTACGCGATGAAGGACAAAAGACCCATCTTCTCCTGCAAATCATCAACGACAGTACCAAAGGGAAAGCACCTTTCCCGGAGATCATGAAGGCCAGTAATAGCATGCCATCTTCCGACTGGCGCGCCGATATCTACCGTGCGCTGAACGACCATTTCTCCCTGCAGGATACGGAATGGCAGGAGCTGATTGCGCAAATAGCTCAAATACCCGATGAGAACGAAAAATCGGAATTGCTGCTCAGCATATCAAAAAAGAAAGCAGCCGTTCCGGAAATCAACACAGCGCTGAAAACAGCCGCCAGGAGCAT
>JAGWTK010000056.1 GCA_028876035.1 Bacteroidota bacterium | reverse complement strand
TATACCGGATTTTATGGGAAGGATTAGCACCTGCGGCGGGCTTGCGTATTATTGAGGAAAACCTGGTTTGAGTAATAAATTGTAAGTAATAAGTTCTAAGTAATAAGATCTAAGTAATAAGTTGGCTAATGGCCAACTGCTAATAGCCAAACCTATACCGCTCACCACTGGCCCCTCACCTAATGTCCATTTTAACACAAAGGTCATCCTCCTTATTGGTACCTTACACCTGCAATGACACCTCTTTCCTTCACCGGTTTTGGCCCGCTGGCGCTGCTCCTGATGCTGGGAATTGGAATTGCCCTGCAATGGATGAAACACCGATCGCAGCAACGGCATTAAACAAACAATGCAGCCGCGATTCCGTCGGCAAACAGTTTTCCTGTTCTTGTTAGTACAAGTGATGCCGCCACAAATTGCAATTTTCCCTCCTGAATAAACGCCTGTGCCTGCTTTTCGACGTGTGCCCTGTTTTGCTGTCCGAATCTTTCTGCAATCCAATCGATATTGATGCCCGCGCTGGTGCGCAAGGCGGTCATGATGTATTCATTCAACTGCTGCGTTGCAGTGAGCGTTTCAAGTTCAAAGGGTAATTCGTCTTTTTTAAGCGCAGCAATGTACAGTGCATTGTTGGCCACATTCCACTGCCGGCTGCTACCGTTGAATGAGTGAGCGGAGGGGCCGAGGCCCAGGTAATGACTGCCTTTCCAGTATGCGCTGTTGTGCTTGCTTTCCCGGCCGGGCAGGGCGAAATTGGAAATCTCATAGTGCAGGTAGCCCGCTTCCGCCAGTATGTCCACCAGCAGCAGGAATTGTTCAGCCTGCTTTTCCGGGTCAATATCTTCCTTCTTATGCACGGCAATTAGTTTTCTGAGTGCCGTGCCTGGCTCTACTGTAAGGGCATAACAGGAAAGATGCGGTATCTGGAGGTCGATGGCAGTGTGAAGATTCTGCTGCCAGCGTTCATTGCTGAGGCCAGGACTACCATAGATAAGATCGATTGTAATATTGCTAAACCCTGCTGCCTGTGCCATCCGGATGCAATGCAACGCCTGGTCCGCGGTATGCGCCCGGTTCATCCAGCGCAGGTCTTCTTCAAAAAATGACTGGACGCCGATGCTGAGCCGGTTGATTCCCATTTTTTTCCAGGCCTCCAGCCGCGCCACTGTAATATCATCGGGATTCGCTTCCAGCGTAAGCTCCGCGTAAGGCAATACCTGGTTGGTGCGGCGCACCGCTTCCAACACCCGTTCCAGCGCTATTGGCACCAGCAGCGAAGGAGTGCCGCCTCCGAAATAGACGGTCTCTATTGCACTGTTGGCAAGGTAGTTTTGCTGTAATTCTATCTCCCTCAATAAAGCAGGTATAAAATCGTTTGTAGTTTTGAGTGACACAGAGAAGTGAAAATTGCAGTAGTGACAGGCCTTTCTGCAATAGGGAATGTGAATGTAAATGCCTGCCATGTTTAACGAATCAGGTGAATATTTACTACGGTTGTCAAAGGTAAGGGTATACAAACTGCTGCTATTGGCCACGCTGTTTATCGGTGTGCAGGCGTCTGCGCAGTACACGCTGAAAATAGTGCCGGTCGATCGCGATACCGTCTTTATCCGCGATACCCTGGCCTTGCAGCAATCCTTTGCGAACCGGACGGTTTGTGCAGAATACCTCAACAAACTCGGTAGCTACCTGCTGAGCAAAGGTTATCCAACGGCCTCTCTCGACAGCATCTACCTTGATTCGGCCAGTGCATACCTGCAACTATATATAGGGCAATCATACCTGCTTGCCGGTATTCTGCCATCCGGTGTATCCATGCAGGAACTCGAACAGGCCGGTTGGCACAGCAAGGGGTTGCTGAATAGACCGATAGATCCGTTGCGTTTGCAACAGCTAAAAGAAAACCTGGTGGCCTGGTACGAAGAAAATGGCTACCCCTTTGCCAGTGTGCGGTTCGACAGCCTACGGTTCGACAGCGGCCGGCTACAGGCCATCCTGCAGGTAAACAAGGGGCCGCACTATAAGATAGACAGTATCCACTTGTCAGGTTCGGCCAGGATCAACAGCGTGTACCTGCAGCGCTACCTCGATATCCGGGATGGCAGCTATTACCAGAAAAGTAAATTACAGAACATCAATAGGCGTTTGCTGGAACTCCCCTTCCTGGTGCAACAACAACCCTGGGACCTGAGCATGCTTGCTACCGGTTCAACACTCAATCTCTACCTTCAACCGAAAAAAAGCAGCCAGGTCAATGTGCTGGTTGGATTTCTACCTGCCAACCAGGCAGCAAACAACAGTTATGAACAGGTGCGCACCAAATTGTTATTCACCGGCGAGGCAACCATTAACCTGAAGAATGCATTGGGCAATGGCGAAACCATCGGGCTCGACTGGCAGCAACTGCAGCAGAAATCACCCAAACTTAATTTGCAGTACCAGCAACCCTATTTATTTGGTTCGGCCTTTGGCGTAGCCACTTCTTTCGATCTGTTCAAGAAAGATTCTTCCTACCTGAACCTGAACTTTCAATTGGGCATGCTGTATACATTGTCGGTTAATCAAACCGGACGCGTATTCATTCAAAGCCTGGTCACCAACCTGTTGAATGTTGATACCGTCTCTATCCGCCGCAGCCGCAAGTTGCCCACTGCTATTGATATGAGTAGTTTTAACCTTGGAGTCGATTACAATCTGAACAAGACAAACTACCGCCGCAATCCGCGTTCAGGATTTGAATGGCAGTTTACCGCAACCGCCGGCACAAAGAATATCAGGAAGAACAACGTGATCAGCAAACTGTCGGACCCTGATTTTCAGTACGCGGCCCTGTACGATACCATTAAGCTGAAGTCTTACCAGTTCTCGCTGCGATCGGCATTTGCGTATTATTTCCCTTTGGGGCGACAATCCGCACTCAAAGCAGCCTTTAATGGCGGATGGTTACAAAGTCCCAGTATTTTCCGGAACGAACTTTTCCAGATCGGCGGATACCGGCTACTGCGCGGGTTCGACGAAGAAAGCATTTTTACTTCCGCTTATACCGTTACCACCGCAGAATACCGCTACCTGGTGGGAATGAATTCCTATTTCTTTGTATTTGCCGACTGGGGACTTGCACAGAACAAGAGCATCAGCGTGCAAACCAGCAATAGTTTTATCAGTGCCGGACTGGGTATGGCGTTTGAAACGAAGGCGGGTATTTTCAATATCTCGTATGCCAATGGCAAACGAAATGACCTTAAGTTCGATTTGCGGCAATCGAAAATCCATATCGGTTACCTCAACTATTTTTGACGATGCAGTGCAGAAAATTTACAGAAGGCTGCTTCCTGCAATGTACATTTGCCGGCGTGATGCGTACGTTGGTTGCAATGTTTTTGTTGAACTGTTGGGCGCTGTTTGTACCGGCGTCGGCACAGGACACCCTGCATGACAGCACCACCCCTCCAAAGCATACCGCTACCCGTTCGGATACAGCACGGCCACTGGTAACTGTTAGTGCTGATAGTGTTGTCCAACCTGCCGATACAGGCAGCATCGCCCAGCTCCTCGCTGGACAAAAGCCGTTCGACTATTTACCGGCTAGCTACCGCGCGGTTGTGCTGAGCAATCCATATTACAAGCCATTGTCTGCTCCGCTGCAACTTGACAGCAGCGAACGCAATCCTACCGGCAAGGATGCGCTATTCTACATACTGGCCGGACTACTCCTGTTTTTTGCGCTGGTAAGACTGATATTTGACAAATATGTCTCCAACATGCTGGGCCTGGTATTTCGCGGGTCGCTCCGGCAAAAGCAAATCCGGGAGCAGCTGCTGCAAAGTCCGCTCCCTTCCCTTCTGCTTAATATCTTTTTTGTACTCGTGTCTGGACTTTACGCGTTTTTCCTCATCGGCCGGTTTGATGCCGGAATTTCAGCTGGCTTCTGGTGGCTCCTATTATATTGTGTGCTGGGGATAGCCACGATTTACCTGGTCAAATTTGTGGTATTGAAAGCCACCGGGTGGATATTCAATATGCGGGATGCAGCGGATACTTATATATTTATCGTGTTCCTTGTCAATAAGTTAATGGCTGTTTTCTTGCTGCCCCTGCTCATTTTAATCGCTTTTTCAAAAGGGAGCTGGGCTACGCCATTATTCACCCTGACGTATGTATTGGTGGGGGCGTTTTTTTTGTATCGATATATTGCATCATTTGCCCCTGTGCGGCGGGAAGTTAAAGTTAGCCAGTTCCACTTTTTTGTGTACATTTGCGCGTTCGAGATAATACCACTATTGCTGATTTATAAAGTATTATTGAGTTTTTTGTAGAGGCTTATATCTATCTAATATTGCGAACCATATCCAGTAAGAAATGGTAAAGAACGGTGATAAGAATACAGCCCAGGCTGTAAAAAAGATAAAAAAGGTCCTGATTACCCAACCGAGACCCGAAACGGATAAATCGCCCTATTTCGAGCTCGCCCGCAAGTACAATATTGAACTCGCTTTTCACCCGTTTATTCGTCTCGAAGGCATCCCACCTAAGGAGTTTCGCAAGCAGAAAATAGATATTTCCCTTTACTCAGCGGTGATTTTTACCAGTCGCAATGCCATTGACCATTTCTTCCGCACCTGCGAGGAAATGAAGGTGGCCATCAGCCAGGATACCAAATATTTCTGCATTACCGAAGCAGTTGCGCTATACCTGCAGAAATTCATCCTTTACCGCAAACGCAAAGTGTTCTACGGGGCTGATGGTACCAATAAGAGCATGTTTGATGTTATCAACAAGCACAAAGAAAACGAGAAGTTCCTCTACCCGGTTTCGGAGAACCAGCAGGATAATGAGATTATTGCCTGGCTTAAACAACATCATTGTGAATACGCTACCCCCTTTATGTACCGCACCATCAGCGCCGATGTGAAGGAAGTGTTGGGTAAACACGAGTTTGATATGATTTGCTTTTTTACGCCCAGCGGTGTAAAAAGCCTTTTCGACAACTGTCCGAAGTTTAAACAGAACGGGACCCGGATAGGCGCCTTTGGCAGTAATACCTCGAAAGCAGTAGAGGAAGCCGGCCTCGTCCTGGAAATAAAAGCACCCCAGCCACAAACCCCCTCTATGGTGGCCGCGATCGACAAATACCTCGCGGGACTGAAATAATCACTGCGTACTAGCCAACCAGCACACCGGCGAAAAACAGCCGTTGACCTTCTTATGACCTGTACAACAAGAATCCGCTGATTTTTGTAGTACTGCTATTCCCAAATATTTGAAGTATGCATAGCAATCGCCTCATCAATGAAACCAGTCCCTACCTGCTGCAGCATGCACATAACCCGGTAGATTGGTATCCCTGGGGTGAAGAGGCGTGGGAAAAAGCCCGTAAACAAAACAAGCCCATCCTGGTGAGCATCGGCTATGCCGCCTGCCATTGGTGCCATGTGATGGAAAGAGAAAGTTTTGAAGACCCGGAAGTGGCGGCGGTGATGAACCAGCATTTTGTAAACATCAAGATCGATAGGGAAGAACGACCTGATCTTGACCATATTTATATGGATGCGGTACAGGTAATGACCGGTAGTGGGGGATGGCCATTAAATGTGTTTCTTACGCCCGATGCCAAACCATTTTACGGGGGCACTTATTTCCCGCCAAAAAAGGCTTTCAACCGGCCTTCCTGGAGCGATGTCCTGTACGGAGTCATGCATGCGTTTGCTGAACAGCGGCAGGAGGTATTGATGCAGGCAAATGGCCTTACGGAACACTTGCAGAAAAATAATTTGTCGGCTAAGCCAGGCACAGCCATACCGGATCCTGGGGAAGAAATGCTCCATTTAATTTTTTCGAACCTGATGCAGTCGGCCGACAAAGCCGAAGGTGGTTTCGGAAGAGCGCCTAAGTTCCCCCAGACTTTTTCGATCCAGTACCTTTTGCGTTACTATCATTACTACAAAAACCAGGAGGCCCTGGACCAGGCTTGTCTCTCCCTCGACAAAATGATCTACGGCGGTATCTACGACCAGGTGGGAGGTGGCTTCGCACGCTATTCTACTGATGCCCGCTGGCTGGTGCCTCATTTCGAAAAAATGCTTTACGATAACGCCTTGCTGGTGACAACGCTGTCGGAGGCCTATCAAATAACGGGATTCAAAAGGTATGCAGTCTGTATTGACGAGACCATGGCGTTCATTGAGCGCGAGCTGTTGTCGCCGGAAGGCGGGTTTTATGCAGCATTGGATGCCGACAGCGAAGGAGAGGAGGGTAAGTACTACGTTTGGACAAAGAGCGAAATAGAACAGTTGCTGGGAGCGGATGCGGCTTTATTCTGTGCGTACTATGACGTAACAGACAGCGGCAACTGGGAAGGAAAGAACATTTTGAATGTTACAAAACCACCTGAAGCGTTTACCACCAGCAGTGGATTTGCCGGAACTGTGGAAGACCAGCAAGCCAGGCTGAAAGAGGCCCGCCGCATATTGCTCGAAGCCCGCCAACAACGAAAACCCCCGTTACTCGACGATAAATTATTGTTGGGCTGGAATGCGTTGATGAATACAGCCTGTTCAAAAGCCTGGATGGCAACCGGGAATGAACGGTACAGAAAATTGGCGGTACGTAATATGGACTTTTTGCTGGGTGCTTTTGCTGATGGCGAGGGCTTCCGGCACAGCTACAAGAATGGGCTGGCAAAACAGGTAGCTTTCGTGGATGACTATGCGTTTTTGATACAGGCACTGATCCGTTTGCAGGAGATAACCGGAAACCATGATTATTTAACCCGTGCCGGGCTAATAACGGCATATGTTTTGGGTGGATTCTGGGACGAAGAATCGGCTGTCTTCTTTTTTACCCACCAGGATCAGCAGGACGTAATTATGCGCAAAAGAGATCTGTACGACGGAGCATTGCCATCGGGCAATTCGGTGATGGCCGGCAACCTCGTGTATTTGTCGCACGTATTTGATAAAAGGGATTGGCAGGAAAAAGCTAACCAGAGTCTGGATGCAGTTGCCGACCTGGTAGTCCGCTACCCCGGTTCATTTGGTAACTGGGCGATGCAATGGATGACAAGGGCCTTTGGTGTGGATGAAATTGTAGTAACGGGAACGAATTTTAACGAAATCCTTACCGGTATTTTACATATTTTTAATCCCGCCGCTGTTGTGCAGTCTTCTTCTGTTCCCCTTGAAAAGTTTCCCCTGTTGCACAGTAAACAATATACCATCCCGGCCCTCGTTTACCTGTGCTCCAATAATGTTTGCCAACCTGCTGTGGACCGACTGGATTCTTATATGCAACTAATTAAAAAATAGGGGCTTGTAAAATTGTTTGGGTAGAATGGGAAATACGCAATAAATCAATAAGCATAGTCGTTTATTTACTTACGGGGATTTTTACGATTTGACCTTTACGATAAAATTTCTAAACTTGTAGCGAATGTTGATGAAACATTATATTTGCCGAATACCCTTTAATATTATGAAAATGAAAAACCTGTCCATGCTTTTAGCAGCTGCAGTATTGTTTGCTAGCTGCGGCAAATCTGGAAAATCCTCGAAGGGTTTGCCCAACGACGGTCAACTGCACGGCGTTGCACCGGGTAACAAATACCAGCTTCCCAAGCCTCCGGGCATGGTATACATCCCACCAGGCACATTTCACATGGGTCCCAGCGATGAGGATGTGAACTACGCTTACACAGCAAGAAATAAGCAAGTATCTATCAATGGCTTCTGGATGGATGCCACTGAAATCACCAACAACGAATATCGCCAGTTTACCAACTGGGTGCGCGACTCCACGGCTGCAAAACTGATGGGTTTCACCAAATCGGTGGATGGCCAGGATATGATTGACTGGAAAAAAGCTTCCACTATTAAATGGGGCGACAAAGCAACGGTTGAAAAAATCGACCAGTTGATCGTTACTCCTGAGAACCGCATTTTTGGAAAGAAAGAGATAGATGCCAACAAGCTGGTATATCATTCTGAAACTTTCGATACCAAAGAAGCGGCTCGTCGTGAAAACGCCGGCAAGCCCCGTTCTCAGTTCATGATTAGAAAAGACGTTCGCATTTATCCTGATACGCTGGTTTGGATTCGTGACTTCTCTTACTCATACAACGAGCCGATGACCAAGCGTTACTTTTCTCATCCTGCCACAGGTAACTACCCTGTAGTGGGTGTGAATTGGGTTCAGGCAACTGCGTTCTGCGAATGGAGAACACATTACCTGAATGCATTCCTCGAGTCAAAGAAACGTTCACAGGAGTCTGATTTCCGTCTGCCCACTGAAGCAGAATGGGAATATGCAGCCCGCGGTGGTCGTTCACAGTCGATGTTCCCCTGGGGTAACTATTACCTGAGAAACAAAAAAGGCTGTCTGCTGGCTAACTTCAAACCCGGTCGTGGTAACTATCCTGAAGACGGTGGTTTCTATACCGTGCGTGCTGATGGTTACTGGCCCAACGATTTCGGTCTGTATTGCATGGCAGGTAACGTAGCAGAATGGACTTCCTCCCTGTACTATGAAGGTGGCTATAACTTCCAGCACGATATGAACCCGGATATCCGCTACAACGCGAAGGATGCAGATCCTCCCCGGATGAAGCGCAAGGTAATCCGCGGTGGTAGCTGGAAAGATGTAGGCTACTTCCTCCAAACAGGTACCCGTGCCTACGAATACCAGGACACTGCCAAGTCTTACATCGGCTTCCGTACTGTAATCGACTTGCCTTCAGGTCAGGGTCATCGCTAAAAATTTAACCAAACTAACACAACTGAGTCCCCTGGCGGAACGTTTGTGAGAAATTGATTGTCAAAAAATCAACAGTAAATTCT
Source organism: Bacteroidota bacterium (assembly GCA_028876035.1). GTDB lineage: Bacteria > Bacteroidota > Bacteroidia > Chitinophagales > Chitinophagaceae > JACMLD01. The sequence continues at coordinate 5,805 of JAGWTK010000056.1, read as the reverse complement.
TTTCTCTAATAAAACCCGTTTAAAAACTCTAAAAAACGAAAACTATGGCTGGAGCAAGCAAATCAACAGAAAGACTCGTTAACGTGTTCGTGTGCGTCGGTGCCGCGGTGGTAATCTTTGGTGCATGGGCAAAAATCCTTCACCTGTCATTCGCCAACCAGATGCTGACCATCGGACTTCTTACCGAGGCCGCAATCTTTATAATTTATGCATTCTTACCACCTCCGGGACAGGAAATGGCTGCATTGGCTGAAGCACTCCCTAAAATGAGCGCATCCAATGGCAACCCCTCCCTGAATGCTATTGATAAGATGATGTCTGATGCCGACATCACACCCGCTAATTTGAAAAAACTGAGCGAAGGTTTCCAGAAATTCGGGGCTTCTGTAAACCAAATCAAAGATGTTTCTGAAGTTGTGACGGCTACTTCTGACTATACTGCGAAAACCAAGGAAGCTGCCAATGCACTGGGACAAATGAAGGAAGCATATACGAAGTCAGCTGCTACCATGCAGTCTTTCAACGACGCTTCTGAGTCTACCAAACAATTCCATGGCCAGGTACAGGTACTCACTAAGAACCTCGGTTCATTGAACACCATCTATGAACTGGAACTGCAGGATACCAATAATCACCTGAAGGCTATGAACAACTTCTACAGCAACCTGGCTTCTGCTTCACAGGCAATGCAGGGCAGCGTAGAAGATGCTAAGAAAACCCAGGAGCAAATTGGTCTGCTGGCCAAAAACCTCGGCAACCTCAACCAGGTATATGGTAACATGCTGAGCGCAATGCAGGGCAGATAAGTTAAACGGGATAGAGAAAAGAACAGCCATTGTTTGCTTCAATATCCGCACCCTTGGAATGAAAAACCAGATTAATTACGATTAACTCACTTACTCATGGCATTACCTAAAGAGCCCCGGCAGAAGATGATCAACATGATGTATTTGGTGCTTACAGCCCTGCTGGCACTGAATGTATCCAACGAGGTCTTGGAAGCCTTTAAAACCGTAGACAGAAGTATTGAAACTTCAAATAAATCACTTGCAGCAAAGAACGACGTTATCTACAAAGCGTTCGAAGCTGATTTGAAAGATGAACAAACCAAAGCCAAAGCGGCCATCTGGGCGCCCAAGGCTGACCAGGTTAAAAAACTTTCTGCCGATATCGACAATTACCTGTCTGATATGAAGCAGCAACTGAAAAAGGAATCAGGCCTTCATACTGAAGGTGGAAAGGAAGAATTCAAGGAAGACGACCTTGACGCAGCAACCCGTTTGTTTGCAGAGAAGGGCGAGGGAAAAAACATGTACAACAAGCTGAAAGAATACAAGGCTAAAGTGCTGGCTGTACTAAACCCCGATGAATTCAAAGACAACCCTGATCTCGCAAAAGCTATCGCAGCAAAAAAGGCAGAATTCGAAAGGACGTTGCCCCTGGACTTAAGAACACCCGAGAAGGCTAACGCTGAAAAATCTGGTGACGATGCGAAAGACTGGACGTTCAACTACTTTCACATGACTCCTACAATCGCTTCACTTACTATTCTGAGCAAATTTCAGAATGATGTGAAAAACTCCGAGTCACAGCTGGTAGATTATATCCACTCGCAGGTTGGCCAGGTTAAAGTTGTGTACAACAAATTTGCCGCAATTGCCCAGGCTAACCGTACTTACGCAATGCCCGGCGATGATATCGAAATTACTGCTGGTATTGGTGCGTTCAGCGATGCAGCACAGCCCAATATTACCATCAATGGTCAGCATATGTCATTGACTGATGGAAAAGCGTTGTTTAAAACAACTGCATCAGGCGCTGGTGAACATTCTATTGCAGTAAAGATTGAATACACCACTCCCGACGGAAAGAAAGAAGTTAAAGACGAAGTTGTAAAATATACAGTAGGTACGCCTTCAGGTGCATCTTTGTTCCTCGAAAAGATGAACGTAGTGTACCAGGATGTAGAAAACCCGGTTACCATCTCTGCGGGTTCTGCAGGTGCTGAAAAAATGAACGTTTCGTTTACGAACGGATCGATCAGTAAAATCAGCGGCGACCGTTACAACATCGTTCCTACAACACTTGGTCTAGGTAAAGTGAACATCACTGTGAACGGTAAAACAACTCCGTTTGAAGTGCGTGTAAAACAATTGCCGAACCCCGTGGTAATGGTAGGTGGTAAAACCAGCGGCGCTATTCCCGCAGCAGCCTTCAAATCACAGGGTGGTATGATTGCTACGCTGAAGGACTCAGAATTTAACTTCCCTTACGAAATTCTCGGTTACAAAATTGGTGCACGTAACCCCAATGGAATTTACCAGGAAATTGCAATTGATGGTCCGCGCTGGACAGCAGCCGCAGCCCTCATCAGCGCACAAGCTCCGGGTTCTGTTGTGTATTTCGATAATATCCAGGTGAAAGGTCCTGGTGGTAAGAAGCGTTCTATTGACGGAACTTACTTTAGTCTCAAATAATAACCAGATAAACGTTTGAAAGCAATGAAAAACCGTATCATCAAGCTGTGTCTTTTGGTAACCGCGCTGGCCGTTTTCGCAGGTAATGCAGATGCACAGAGCACGAAAAAGCGCTCTTCGAAAAAGAGGACGACGGCTAAGAAAAGTACCAGCAAAAATGCAAGTGATGCAACAGCTACGCTGACTGCTCCTGCAAAGGATACGACCAAGCCTGCACCAGAGCCCGAACTGAACCTCGGCGTTATAAAGAAAAGTCTGCGTAACGACGACGCTATCGACCGCAACCTGGTAAAGGAAAGGACGCCGCTCCCCTACGAGCATATTCGCGAAGATGATGCGGTCTATCGCCAGCGCCTCTGGAGGGAAATTGATGTTCATGAAAAAATGAACCTGCCCTTCATGTACAAAGCTGATGGCGATAACGGTAACCAACGGTTTGTTATCATCCTGCTGAATGCAATCAAAAGTGGCGAAATAACAGCGTTCGATCCTTCGGACGACAGGTTTACGACACCACTTCCATTTGCAGGTATTGTAAAAAAACTGGTAGGCGAACCCACCGTTATTCAGGTGCCTGACTGGGTTAAAGACCCCACCGGTCAGACCATGAAGGATTCAACGATTATCAATGAATTTGATCCCAACGCCGTAGAAAAATTCTGGGTGAAAGAGGATGTGATTTTTGATAAAGAATCTTCCCGCCTCCATACACGGATCCTGGGTATTGCGCCCATGATGAGTATCAAAAATCCGGATGGTTCTTTCAGGGCGGTAAGTCCGCTGTTCTGGGTGTATTATCCTGATCTGCGTCCCATGCTGGCCAAGTTTGAAGCCTACAACGGTAAAAACTACGGCGCCCGCATGAGCTGGGAAGAGCTGTTCGAAAGCCGGATGTTCGCCAGCCGCATTATCAAATCGACTATTGAAAACCCCAATGACCAGTTCATTGAAGGTTATATCAAAGACCCCATCCTCCGCTTGCTGGAAGGCGATAATATCAAAGAGAAAATATTTAACTACGAACAAGACCTCTGGTCTTACTAGTATAACAAACTAAATATTTTAAAAAGGCATCGTAGAAATACGATGCCTTTTTGTTTATATCCCCGCTGCATTACCGCTTAATGACATCAAAAAAATACCCTTAAGCGGGCATTGGATTGTGAGTTTTGTTTGTTATTTTTACCATGGTTTTTCATAGGATATTGGATTTTAAAAACGGGGCTGGATTTTTATCCTGGCCCCTTTTCTTTTTTTGCAAACCATGCTTTGATAAGGGCCGCCTTGGCTGTTCCGGCGACGGCAGCAATGGCTGATTCGTCTGCAGCCTTCACTTTGGCAACTGATTTAAATGCCTTTAAAAGGCTATCAGCCGTGGCTTTCCCTATGCCTTTAATGTCTTCCAGTTCATTTTTAAACGTCCCCTTGCTACGCTGGTTACGGTGAAAGCTGATACCGAAACGATGCACTTCGTCCCGAATACGTCTTATTAATTTGAGGCTATCGCTGTTATAGGGCAGCTTTACCGACTGCTGATCACCATAGAAGAAAATCTCCTCTTCATTTTTCGCCAGGCCTACCAGCGTCATAGCGCCTGTAAGCCCCAGCGCTTCTATGCTTTCCATTGCCGCGCTCAATTGGCCTTTGCCTCCATCAATAATCACGAGCTGGGGCAGGTCCTGTTCTTCTTCCTTCAAACGCTTGTACCTGCGGTAAACCACTTCTTTCATCGTTGCAAAGTCGTTGATGCCTTCCACCGTCTTCACATTAAAATGGCGGTAATCCTTTTTGCTGGGAACACCTTCTTTGAAACATACCATCGCAGACACAGGGTAACTCCCCTGGAAGTTCGAGTTGTCGAAGCATTCGATGTGAATGGGAAGGGCTGGTAGTTGTAAATCTTCCTGGAGTTTATACAACACCTGCTTACGGTCCATATCCGATTTACCTTCCAGTTGAAGGAGTCTTTTCTTCTTGAGATCCTCTCTGAAATATTCTACGTTCTTGAGCGAAAGTTCCAAAAGTTTTTTCTTATCGCCGCCTTTGGGAACGGAGATGCTGATATCCGCCTGTGCATAGTCGATAGGGAACGGTACAATGATCTCCTGCGCCGCACTGTCGAACGTGGCGCGGAGTTGTCCAATCGCAAACGAAAGCACTTCAGCATCTTCTTCGTCGAGGTGCGTTGTGAGTTGTATAGTATGCGTTTGAACGATGGTGCCATTTTGCACCATCAGGTAGTTTACATAAGCCGTATCTTCTTCCTTAAGAATCGAGAACACATCGAGTGTGCCCAGGTGACGACTTACAATAACGGACTTCGACTGGTAGTTTTCAAGGTGCTCCAGCTTTTTGCGGGTCATCTCTGCTTTTTCAAATTCCATGGCTGCTGCATAAGCATTCATGTCGGCCTTGTATTGCTGCATCACCGGTGCAAGATTGCCCCTAAGCAGTCCTTTCAACCGCAGTAATCCCGCATGGTAGTCTTCTTCCGTCTGTAACCCTTCACACGGTCCTTTGCAGTTGCCGAGGTGATATTCAAGACATACTTTGAATTTGCCTTTCTGAATGTTCGACTGTGATAGATTCAGCTTGCAGTTTCGCAACTGGATATTCTGTTTGATGAAGTTCAGCAGCTCGCGCACCTTCGCAACGGAAGTAAAGGGACCCAGGTATTCAGAACCATCATTGATCTTTTTCCTTGTCAGAAACACCCTCGGAAAGGGTTCTTTCTTAATTACAATGAAGGGAAAACTTTTATCATCCTTCAGGTCAATATTATACCGCGGTTGAAATTCCTTGATGAGTGCATTTTCCAGAAAAAGTGCATCCTGCTCACTGTCTACAATGGTGAACTCGATCCGGTGAATATGCCGGACGAGTTCATGTGTTTTGTAGCTCACGATTGTTTTGCTAAAGTAAGAACTGACCCGTTTTCGCAGGCTCTTGGCCTTGCCTACATATAGCAGCTCATTGCTCCGGCTGAAGTATTTATAGATGCCGGGATGGAGCGGGATGGTATGTGCGATTTGCTGAAATTCCTGCTGCGTCATAAGAAACAGTACAAAGTACAAAGTACTTAGTACAAAGATAGTCGCTGAACTTGCCGGCTCCCCGACGAAAAGCAGGGAACTTTATTTGGGAATTGCATGGGCTGCTGACTATTGACTAAGACTACGGACTACGGACTACGGACTATGGACTACCGACTATTCCGACGGGTCCCACATGAACTTTACCTGTTCTACGGGGAGCAATTTGCCTCCCAGTTTTTTTTCAGTAATGATTTGTGCGTTCTTGGCTGCCTTCCAGTACAATTTCTGGCTAA
>JAGWTK010000055.1 GCA_028876035.1 Bacteroidota bacterium | reverse complement strand
ACGTAGGTTATTATCTCTTCGCACTTATCTTTCTCATATTTGATGTTGAACTGATCTTTATGTATCCCTGGGCGGTAGTCGTAAAGAAAGTGGGCATGCCCGCACTGATAGAAATTTTGGTATTCTTCTTTATACTTTTTCTGGGCTTTTTGTATGCGCATAGGAAAGGAGCGTTGAAGTGGGTGTAGCCGGGCCCAAAGGGCCGGCTGAGTTGTAAGTTCTAAGTTGTAAGCGGTACGTAGCCCCGGTTGGGAGGCGTTAAAAAAGAAGAGAGTTGATCGAATTAGAGGTCTTGGTACTTTGTACTTGGTACCCAAAAAATAATCAGTGGAAAATGTACAATCATTAGAAGAAAGCTTTCCCGGCCAGGTGCATGAAACCCCCGGTGGAGGTATTGTGCTCAGTAAGCTGGATGACCTGGTGAATTGGGCGCGGTCAAATTCATTATGGCCGCTCACCTTCGCCACCAGCTGTTGCGGTATTGAGATGATGGCCGTTGCTTCTTCCAAATATGATTTTTCACGTTTTGGGTTTGAAGTGGCAAGAGCTACGCCGCGGCAGGCAGATGTTATTATTATAGCAGGAACCATTGTGAACAAAATGGCGCCGGTATTGAAACGCCTGTACGACCAGATGGCGGATCCAAAATACGTGATTGCCATGGGCGCCTGCGCGATTAGTGGCGGTCCGTTTTTCTACAACACTTATTCAGTGGTAAAAGGAGCAGATCACGTAATACCCGTTGATGTGTACATCGCCGGTTGTCCGCCCCGTCCGGAAGCGCTGCTGCATGCTTTGCTCGCCCTGCAACACAAGATAAAATTGGGATTGACCCGTGAGCAAATCCGTAACAGCGGCACGGAATAATATAACGGTATATGACCAGCGAAGCATTAAAATCGACCATTACTGCACTGTTACCCGAAGCGGTTTTCGAAGAGGGTGGCGAATGGCTGGCATTGCAACTGGTACCGGAGCAGTGGCGTCCGTTGGCCCTGCAATTGCGCCAGCACCCGGAGCTTGGGTTTGATTTTCTTTTTTGCGTTACCTGTGTCGATTGGAAAACGCATCTCAGCATGGTCTACCACCTGCGGTCGACTAAGCTCGGACATCATCTCGTGGTAAAAGTTAAGTTGGACAGATCAAATCCCGCAATAGAAACGGTTTCCGATATCTGGCGCACGGCCGAATTCAATGAACGTGAAGCGTACGAAATGTTTGGTGTGAAATTTTTGCATCATCCCGATCTCCGGCTACTGATATTGCCGGACGGCTGGGAAGGGCGCAACCCGATGCGTAAAGATTTTGAAGACCCGGTGAACATGATCAAACTATAGCATTAATTCCTGAATTAAACCGTCGGTTCGACGGCGTTCTATATGGTAGAAGAAATTGGCACCAACGAAGAAGGCGAACTGGTCATCAATATGGGCCCCCAGCACCCCGCTACCCACGGTGTATTGCACCTGGTGGTAACGCTGCAGGGAGAGACGATCAAAAAAATTGAACCACACCTCGGCTATATCCATCGCTCGATCGAGAAGATGTGTGAAAGCCTTACTTATCGCCAGTTCAGTTATGTGACCAGCCGGATGGACTATCTCTCCTCGCACATCAACAACCACGCCTGCGCTATGTGTGTGGAGAAAGGACTGCAGGTGGAAGTACCACCACGGGCGCAGGTCATCCGGGTGATGGTGGATGAGCTCACACGCATTGCTTCGCACGAACTCTGGTGGGGTGCTATGGCGATGGACCTGGGTGCCTTTACGCCTTTCTTTCATGCATTCCGTGAGCGAGAAAATATCAATGATATCATGGAGGAAACCTGCGGTGCGCGGCTGACCATGAACTATATCGTGCCGGGTGGCGTGATGGCCGATATACATCCGAATTTTCAAAAGAGGGTCAAAAGTTTTATCGAACTGTTCCGGTCGAAAATTGATGAATACGACGAGCTGGTTACCGGCAATATCATTTTTCAAAACCGAATGAAGGGTGTGGGGTGGATCAGCGCGGAAGACGTGGTTTCTTACGGTTGTACGGGACCGGTAGCCAGGGCAAGCGGCGTTCATAGTGATATTCGCAAACTCTTCCCTTACGAGATCTACGAAAAATTGCAGTTCAACGAAATATTGGAAACAGGCGGCGACTCATTCGCGCGTTACATGGTAAGAATGCGTGAACTGCGTGAATCCGTGCATATACTTGAACAACTGGTTGATAATATTCCCGAAGGAGAATTCCAGGCAAAAACAAAGGCGGTGCTCAAATTACCCAAGGGAGAATTTTACCAGCGGGTGGAAACGGCACGTGGAGAACTGGGCGTGTACATCGTGAGCGAAGGCGCTACCACACCGTATCGCATTAAGTTTCGCTCTCCGGGGTTTGCGAATCTTTCAGCGCTCGACCATATCGCAGCCGGCGGAAAGCTGGGAGATTTGGTGGCGAGTATGGGAACCCTGGATTTAGTGATACCGGATATTGATCGATAGCAATGTGATGAATGTGCTGGATTAATGTGCAAATGTGAAAATGTGAAAATGGGCTGCTGGCTACAGGCTACAAGCCTAAGCCAGAACGCACAGGCTTAGATCGTCTTGGTACTTGGTACTTTGTACTCTGTACCCGTCGCAATAAATAGAAAATGCCAAGTTTCGAAAACATAACAAACGCTATCCACACCTGGCTTACCACGCACCTGAGCGCTGGCTGGGCCTTTTTTATTGAGCTGGTACTGGTAGGTGTAGCTGCTATTGCGTTGTTCGCCGCTCTCGGGCTGGTCCTCGTATTGATGGAAAGAAGGGTAGCCGCCTGGATGCAGATAAGGCTTGGTCCCAACCGCGTGGGCCCGAAAGGAATGCTGCAGAGTTTGGCTGATACGATCAAACTGATCATGAAGGAAGGTCTTACACCGGAAGGTGCGGATAAGTTCTTATTTAATGTGGCTCCTTACGTGGTGATGATTGCGGCCATGCTCTTACTGGCCCCCATCGGTTTTGCACGCAACCTTCAAATATGGGATTTGAATATTGGTGTATTGTACATCTCGGCTATCTCTTCCATTTCTGTCATCGGTATCCTCATGGCGGGCTGGGCCAGTAACAATAAATATTCATTAATGGGAGCCATGCGCAGCGGTGCCCAGATCGTGAGCTATGAACTGTCGGCGGGTTTATCTGTCCTCGCAATCGTTGTTTTAACCGGTAGTCTTAGGATCAGTGATATCGTTCAATCACAGGAAACCGGCTGGTGGATATTCAAAGGTCATCTCCCGGCGATCATTGCATTTGTGATTTTCATTATAGCGGTAACCGCAGAAACCAACCGCGCACCATTCGACCTGGCAGAAGCAGAATCGGAACTCACAGCAGGTTTTCATACGGAATATTCAGGAATGAAGTTCGCCCTGTTCTTCCTGGCTGAATACATCAACATATTTATCGTGTGTGCGATCGGCGCTACCTTGTTTTTTGGGGGATGGATGCCTTTCCACATCGGGCACTGGGATGGGTTTAACCATGTAATGGATTATATCCCTTCTTCGGTTTGGTTTTTTGGGAAAACATTCGGACTGATATTTCTAATCATGTGGTTCAGGTGGACCTTTCCGAGGTTGCGTGTAGACCAGTTGCTGAACCTGGAATGGAAATACCTGCTGCCGATAAGCATGGTGAATCTCGTGTTAGTAACCTTAGTGGCCATCAAACAATGGCATTTCTAGGGAAAAACGGAAAGCATGTTTATAACGAATTATATTAAGGAGGTATGGGGTGCTGTTAAGTCGCTTGCCAAAGGCATGAAGCTGACCGGCTATTATTTTACCCACCACAAAGAAATCATCACGCAGGAATATCCCGACAACCGGGCTGAGCTGGTATTGCCGGAACGCTTCCGGGGAGAAGTGGTGATGAAGCATGATGAACACAATGAACATGCCTGTACCGGTTGCACGGCCTGCGAACTGGCTTGTCCGAACGGAACGATTAAGATCATTACCAAATTCGACATCTCCCCCGAAGGCAAAAAGAAAAAAGCACTCGATACCTTTATTTATCACCTGGAACTATGCACCATGTGCAATATGTGCATAGAAGCTTGTCCGACCGACGCCATCAAAATGGCACAAAACTTTGAACACAGTGTGTACGACCGCCGGCAGCTCACCAAAAAACTGAACCGTCCGGGTTCCAAAATCAGGGAGGGCGTTGAATAATGAGCGCATCTGTGATCATATTTTATTGCATCGCTGCCTGTATCCTGGCTGCTGCCGTACTATCGGTTACGACTACGCGCATCTTCCGGTCGGCCATCTGGTTGTTGTTTTGCCTGATGGGTGTGGGAGCACTTTATTTCTGGATGGACCTGCAATTCATCGCCGCAGTACAAATCATCGTATACGTTGGTGGTATCGTAGTATTAATCATATTTTCCATCTTTCTCACCCAGCAATCCGGGAAAAAGATGCCTGCTCCCCCCGGTGGTCGCGGATTGTATGCATTGCTGGCGACTTTGTTTGGACTTGGTCTGACAGCCTCGTTGATATACCAGCATCACTTTGCAGCAGTTGAAGCGCCTGGTGCTTTTACGGCCGATGTGGCCCAGGTAGGAGAGCAGATGCTGAGCACCACGGAGCACGGCTATGTGCTGCCTTTTGAAGTAGTGAGTGTATTGCTGCTGGCGGCCATGATTGGTTGTATCGTAATTGCGATGAAAGAACCCGTTAATAAAAAAGACAAACCCGAGTTGAAATGAACGCGGTACCCTTAACCCATATCATTTTGCTTAGTACGGCCCTGTTTTTTACCGGCATGTACGGGCTGCTCACGAGGCGCAACATGATCACCATGCTGATGTCGGTAGAGCTGATCCTGAATAGCGTAAATATCAATTTTGTTGCGTTTAACAAGTATCTCTACCCGAAGCAACTCGAGGGCGTGTTTTTTACTGTATTCATCATTGCCATCGCTGCCGCAGAAGCCGCGGTTGCCATTGCCATTATCATCAATCTTTACCGCACGCATCAATCCATCGACGTGGAAGATGCCAGCGAATTGAAATATTAAGTGTATGCCGCATCCTTTACATACCGCGCTGGTTGTATTGCTTCCCCTTGCTGGCTTTGTATTGCTCGGCTTGTTCGGGAAGCGTTTCGGCAGCAAAGCAGGCCTCGTTGGCGTCCTGGTGCTTGCGCTTACAACCATCTTCGCGTCAATGACGGCCGGGGGCTATTTTTTTAGCAACGGCACTGTATCAGGTGTCTTCCGCCCATTGAAAGATTTATCGTTTACCTGGCTTGCTTTTTCTCCCAACATAAAGATTGAAATTGGTACCCTGCTCGACCCGATTTCTGCCATGATGATTGTGGTGGTAAGCTTTGTTTCACTAATGGTACACCTGTTCAGTTTGGGATACATGAAAGGCGAAGAGCGGTTACATGCATATTATGCCTATCTCTCGCTATTCACGTTTTCTATGCTTGGCCTGGTGCTTTCTTCCAATATTTTCCAGATATACATGTTCTGGGAACTGGTGGGCGTATCCTCCTACCTGCTCATTGGATTCTATTTTCAAAAACCTTCAGCAGTGGCAGCTGCCAAAAAAGCGTTTATTGTTACCCGTTTTGCCGATTTGGGATTCCTGATTGGCATTTTGGTATTATCGTATTACGCCGAAACGCTTGACTTTGGAACACTGATACAACGACTCACCGATACACAATCTTCTTATAGCGTTGGTATAACGGCGGGCTCGTTCATGGGAATCTCGGCCCTCACCTGGGGACTGGTACTCGTTTTTGCGGGCGGTGCGGGTAAGTCGGCCATGTTCCCCCTGCACATCTGGCTGCCCGATGCGATGGAAGGACCTACGCCGGTGTCGGCACTTATCCATGCGGCGACCATGGTAGTGGCAGGTGTTTTCCTTGTTGCCCGGTTATTCCCCCTGTATGCATTTAACGAAGTTGCGCTGAAAGTAGTTACAATGACTGGACTGATCAGCGCGATGTTTGCGGCGGTGATCGCCTGTACACAAACTGATATCAAAAGAGTATTGGCTTATTCCACGATGTCGCAGATTGGCTACATGATGTTTGCGTTGGGGTTGGGTGCGAAGGGCGAGTATGGACTTGGCTATACGGCCTCTTTGTTCCATTTGTTTACGCACGCGTTCTTTAAATCATTGCTTTTCCTCGGTGCAGGCGCCATCATTCACCTGGTGCACAGCAACGACATGAAAGATATGGGCGGCTTGCGAAAATTCATGCCGATTACACACATTAGTTTCCTGGTGGCTTGCCTGGCAATTGCAGGTATACCCCCATTCGCCGGATTTTTCAGCAAGGAAGAAATACTCAGCACGGCTTACCACGACAGCTTCATCTTTTATCTGCTGCTGTTATTGACCTCCGGCCTCACGGCATTTTATATGTTCCGGCTCTATTTTTCGATTTTCTGGAGGCGGGAAGCCCATCTGCACGGTCACCATGGCGAAGGCACGATGACGATGAAACTTCCCCTGATCGTATTGATGCTCTGCGCTGTGCTCGCCGGTTTTGTGCCATTCGGTCATTTTGTTAGCTACAACGGGCAGCCATTGGAAATGCACGTGGATCTGCTGTTCTCCATTGCGCCGGTATTGATTGCCCTGGCGGGCATTGGTTTGGCCGGTTGGTTATATAAATCGGAGAATGATCGCCCGCATTCGCTGGCTACAGCAATGGGAGGATTCTACCAGGCGGCGTACCGGAAATTTTATATCGACGAACTCTATCTTTTTGTAACAAAGAAAATACTGTTCAACCTCGTGGGACGACCCGCTGCCTGGATTGATCGCCATATTGTCAACGGCGCCATGAACGGACTGGCATCGGTGACGGGCAGTATATCGTCGGCCATAAAAGGACTGCAGTCCGGTAAACTGCAACAATACATTTTATACTTTTTTGCAGGCATTGCATTGCTTACACTGCTGCTGATCTACCGGTTTGCATCGATGCCTGTTTAATACGATTGTTATGAACCTGTCGTTACTCGTCATACTGCCGCTGATTACTACCCTGCTTGTGCTGCTCGCCAGGGGAGGCGGGCAGGTGAAAGCCATTGCACTAACCGGCGCCACGCTGCAGTTGCTGCTCGCGCTTTTTCTTTTGTATGCATTCGGAAAGGAACGTAGTGCAGGGGATCACAGTGCGATGCTGTTTCAGGCAAACTACAGCTGGTTTGCCCCGCTTCATATTTATTTTCATACCGGGGTAGATGGGATTTCGGTAGCGATGATCCTGCTCACTGCCTTTGTGGTACTTGCCGGCGTACTGGTGTCCTGGGATACCTCATTTCAAACAAAGGAGTTTTTCTTTCTCCTGGTGTTTTTGAGTGCCGGTGCGTATGGTTTTTTTATTTCTCTCGATTTGTTCACTTTATTTTTCTTTCTGGAAGTAGCTGTAATTCCCAAGTTTTTACTGATTGGCATCTGGGGAAGCGGGAAAAAAGAATACAGTGCCATGAAATTAGCGCTGATGCTGATGGCTGGTTCCGCACTGGTATTTACCGGGCTGGCGGGTATTTATTTTAAAGCTGGCGGTTCGGCCCACAGTTTTGACATGATGCAACTGGCAGGCGGACTGATACCGGTTAAGGTGCAACTCTTCTTTTTTCCTTTCGTGTTTATTGGCTTTGGCATATTCACCGCCCTGTTTCCGTTTCATACCTGGGTACCCGATGGCCACTCATCAGCCCCCACAGCTGCCTCCATGTTCCTGGCGGGTATTTCCATGAAACTGGGTGGTTATGGTTGTTTGCGGGTGGCCACTTTCCTCATGCCGGACGCTGCCCAGCATTATGCGCCCTGGATTATTGCCTTGTCAACCATCGCCATAATTTATGGTGCCTTCGCTACCATGATGCAAACCGATTTGAAATACATCAACGCTTATTCATCGGTTAGCCATTGCGGGTTTGTACTGCTGGGTATCGGCATGCTCACGCGCACCTCGGTGACCGGTGCAGTAATGCAAATGGTTTCTCACGGCCTTATGACAGCGCTTTTCTTTGCTGCTATCGGCATGCTTTATTCGAGGACACATACCCGGATGGTAGCACAGTTAGGGGGATTGCTCAAGATTATGCCCTTTATTTCTACCATCTTTATTCTCGCGGGCTTGTGTTCATTAGGCTTGCCGGGTTTAAGTGGATTTGCAGCAGAGATGACCGTGTTCGCGGGCGCCTGGCAACAACCTTCAACGGCCTATCGTTTTGCCACCATTCTTGCCTGCGCATCCATTGTGGTGACGGCCGTGTATATCCTTCGCGCAACGGGTCAATCGGTCCTGGGACCAGTAACGGATAGCCACTACGAACAGCTACCCGACGCAAAGTGGAATGAAAAACTTGCCGGCATACTATTGATGGCCGGCATCCTGGCCATCGGCCTGGCGCCATTCTGGTTGCAGCAACTGGTATCGCCGGGAGCAGAACAGATCATTCAACAGGCGGTAAAATCCGTCACGATAAAATAACTGATGATGGGAACACAATTCTTCTGGCTGGCAAAACAGGAACTGGTATTGGCGCTGGTAATCTTCCTGCTGTTGATCATAAAAACCGGCAGTCGTACCTACAGCAATACATCGGTACTCAACCTTGTTAACGCGTTATTACTGGTTAATTTCCTGGCAGGTTTTATTGCGCCGGCAGATGGGATCCTCTTCAATGAAATGTTTCATACCAACACACTGGTGACAATTGAGAAAAACATCCTCAACCTGGGCACATTGATTGTTTCCATGCAGGGATATGAATGGCTGAAGACGCATAAGCATGTAATTGAATTTTATGTGCTCCTGCTAAGCACATTGATGGGGATGTTCTTCATGATTTCGGCGGGGCACCTGCTCATGTTCTACCTCGGCCTTGAACTGGCCAGTATTCCCCTCGCAGCGCTGGCCAATTTTGATTTGGCGAAGCGGCAGTCATCGGAAGCGGCGTTCAAGTATATTATTTCTTCCGCGTTTTCATCAGGATTGTTGCTATTCGGTATTTCATTGTTGTTCGGAACAACGGGATCTTTATTGTTCAGTGACCTGCCTGCGCTGTTAACGGGCGGACCGCTGCAAATATTTGCGCTTGTATTGCTGATAGCAGGTTTTGCCTTTAAAATTTCGGCGGTACCCTTTCATTGGTGGACGGCCGATGTATATGAGGGCGCGCCGGTTACGGTGAGTGCTTACCTGAGTGTTGTTTCAAAAGGGGCAGCGGTATTTGTATTTGTTTATTTTCTATACCTGGTGGCAAAGCCTATGGCAGCCGCCTGGTATACCATCTTGTTCATACTCGGGGTGCTTACGATGCTAATCGGTAACCTGTTTGCCGTGCGCCAGCAGTCGGTCAAACGCCTTCTTGCATTTTCTTCCATTGCACAAGCCGGTTTTATTCTGGTAGGCATCAGTGGCAGTTCCCAGGCGGGTTCTGCTTCCGTGGTGTACTTCATTTTAATCTATGTTTTATCGAATCTCGGAGCTTTTGGCGTTGCGTCGGTAGTAAGTGCGTTGAGCGGGAAGGAAAGCATTAACGATTATAAAGGATTTTACCGCACCAATCCCTTCCTTTCCTGGGTGATGGCGATTGCCTTGTTTTCTTTGGCGGGCATTCCGCCGGCCGCGGGGTTTTTCGGAAAGTTCTTTTTATTATTTGCCGGGGCAGGCAAAGGCAACTATGCCCTGGTGATTATCGCGGCACTCAATATGGTAATCGCGTTCTATTATTACCTGCGATTGGTACGGGCTATGTTCTTCGACAGGGCAGACCAGGAGCCGATTCCGTCACTTGACCTGAACTGGTATCCAAAAATCGGATTGGGTATTTGCCTGGTGGGTACCCTGTTGCTGGGTTTCTTCGGTCATGTGTATGAACATATTTACTCCATCAGCATTCCGTTTTAAGCGGGCCAATGATTAATGCTTTATATATGGCCATAAATAAAAACCACGAGTTTGAAGATGTAGACGGTGTTAAATGCGCAGTTGTTGAAAAGAATGCTTCCGCAGAAAGAATTGCGTTTTTGAAACCGTTGCTGGAGTTGAATGGATATACCGTCATTACGGCTGCATCGGCGCCGCCAAAAGCTGCCCCGGTAGCAGAAGGGACAGAGGCTCCGCCACCAGCTCCGGCCAGTTTTACAATTGGCGTAACAGATGTGATGTTCAATGCTACCAATGCGATTTTTGGAAGAGCGCTGCGAACGAAAGACGGCCATATCGTAACGCTTGCTTACTGGCAGCAAAAGGAAAACCAGTCAAACGACGAAGTTCCTTATTTCGACCGCAGGTGATTAAAAAGCGGTTGATCTTTACCGTTATCATCAGTTGTTCTCCCTGCAGGCACGGAAAGTGTTCATCATCAGTGCTGCAATGGTCATTGGACCCACGCCGCCCGGCACCGGGGTTATAAAACTGCATTTAGGCGCAACCGCTGCATAATCCACATCCCCCTTAAGGGCAAAGCCCGATTTCTTAGTGGAGTCCGGAACACGCGTGATACCTACGTCTATGACAATGGCGCCCTCTTTTACCATTTCTGCCTTTACAAATTCTGGTTTTCCAAGGGCGGCCACGAGGATGTCGGCACCTTTGCAGATTTCTTCGAGGTTTTTTGTATGCGAATGGCAGATGGTCACCGTGCAGTTACCCGGGTTGCTGTTGCTGCTGAGGAGTATACTCATTGGCCGGCCAACAATATTGCTGCGGCCCACTACCACGGCATTCATGCCTTTGGTATCAATCTTATAATGCTCCAGTAATAGCATGATCCCATAAGGCGTTGCCGGGATATAGCTGGGTAAGCCCTGTACCATGCGCCCCACACTGATGGGATGAAAGCCATCTACGTCCTTCGACGGATGAATCGCCTGGATTACTTTTTCATCGGAGATATGTTTGGGCAGGGGGAGCTGTACAAGAATGCCGTCAACTTCCGGGTCGTTGTTAAGTTCTTCAACGGCCCCGAGCAGCTTATTTTCACTGATATCAGCATCAAACCTGAGGAGGGAAGACCGAAACCCGATTTCGTTGCAGGCCTTTACTTTGGCGGCTACATAAGTCTCGCTGGCACCGTTATTACCCACCAGCACTGCCGCCAGCTGGGGTATCTTCTTTCCTTCATTGTGCAGCTGTGCTGTCTTTATTTTAAGTTCATTAATAATTGCCGCTGAAGTGAGTTTGCCGTCTAAGATTTGCATGGCGCAAAGGTAAGATTCGTGAACAAAGCCGGGCTTTTTTTAGATCAGAATCAATGACTTTGAATTATTTAATAAAAAGCTAGATAATTTTTTGGTTGGTTTATTTTTTTCATGATATTCGCCTTAACATTTTCTTAACTACAGGATTGCCACCTATTTGACGCTGCCTCTGACCCGGCAGCCCCTCTATCCAAGATTCCTTTGAGCCGAACCGGTTCCCTGGTTAACGACTGTCCGTTTACTGTTAATCGGCATTTTACAAAACAAACATAAACATGAGAAAACTTCTATTACTGCTTGCAGTACTGGTGGGCGTTTGCCTGTCTGTACATGCGCAAACCCGAAAGGTTTCGGGAGTAGTTCGAGATGCAAAAGGCAATGCTATTCCTTATGCAACGGTCAAATTGAAAGGAAAGCCCAATGGCGTAGCTGCCGACGCGAATGGTGCATTTGAAATCCAGGCAGCTGCCAACGACGTCCTGGTCGTTTCTACCGCAGGTTTTGAAACCATCGAAATTCCTCTCGCCGGCCGCCAGGCGGTGACTGTCTCTCTCAAAGAAAACAAACAACTGGATGAAGTAATCGTAACCGCCCAGGGTATTCGCAAGAAAAGCCGTGAAATTGGTTATGCTTACTCAAAGATTTCCAATGAAGACGTAACGAATGGTAAATCGCCCCAACTCGGACAAGCCCTTTCCGGTAAAGTGTCTGGTTTGGCGGTGTATAACATCAACAACAGTGTTGACCCCCAGGTGAAAATCGTATTGCGCGGTTACCGCTCACTTACGGGTAATAACGAAGCCCTGGTGGTGCTCGACGGTATGCAAACCACTGCTACCGTTCTTTCGATCATCAACCCCAACGATATCGAGAGTGTAACCGTGCTGAAGGGCGGACAGGCCGCTACACTGTATGGTTCAGCCGGTGCGAATGGTGCAATTGTAATTACTACCAAGAAAGGGGTAAAAGGTCGCCTGAAAGTGCAGTATTCAAACGCCACCAACTTTGAACAAATCAGCTTCCTGCCCCAGTTTCAGACAAAATATGGCTCGGGTTCTCAATACTACCCGATCGCATTCGGACAGCCGGGTTATTCTACAGACTATCTCGTTCGTATGAAAGCCAACTGGCGTCCTTACGAAAACCAGCAATACGGCGATGCGTACGATGGCAGCATCCGCCTGGCAGGTCGTGTATTGCAGGATAGCAACCGTCTCATGATACCTTATGCCGACGTGAAAAATGGTCGCCGCAAATCATTTGACATCGGTCTTTCTACGAACAACCAGGTGAGTTTCCAGGGCGGTGACGAAACCAGCAGCTACTACCTCTCTTTCGAGAATCAGCAGATTCATGGCATCGTTCCCCACGACAAAAGTTCCCGTACGGGTGTGCGCGTGGCCGCTACGAAAGAATACAACAGACTGTCTACCGGCTTCAACGTAAGCTATACGCAGGCAGATTATGACAGAACGACTTCCGATTTCTACAATGACATCATCAATACAGCCTCCTGGGTTCCGGTGCACACGCTGCGTGATTGGAAGAACAACGAACTCGCCAACCCGAACGGTTATTACAACGACTATTACAACAACCCTTATTTTAACGCCGATAATAACCGCGCCAAATACAAGGATGCTAATATTCAGGGCAATTTAGATCTTACCTATAAGATTCTTCCCTGGTTGGCAGTTAATGACAGGATCGGTCTTATGAATAATTCCCGCACCGGCAAAAATACTACCGGCAAGTTCTTGTACAACGACTGGGCCAAAAACTCTGCTTACATCGCACCTCCTTTTACACATGACGATGACTACCCAGGTATCTACCGGGCGATATCAGATATTTTGGGTTCTGTTAATGATTACTCTACAACAGAGAATATCGTGAATAACGAGTTCCAGGTGCAGGCAAACAAGAAACTGGGTGCATTCTCCAACAAATTGGTGCTCGGTTACAGTGTTTACCAGCGACAGACAAAGGCTATCAGTGTTGGCTCAAGTTCAATTGTGGTGGCCGACCTATACAATGTTTCGAATCGCCAGGGAGAGTTGACCGGCGGTGAATCTAATTCGACAGAACGCAAGTTCGGCTACTACGCCGATTTGACAAGTAATTTCCGTGACTGGTTAATCATCAATGGATCGTTTCGCTACGACTTCACTTCGCGTTTCTACCAAGCAAACAGAGCGACTAATCAATATTCATTTCCATACTACGGGTTGGGTGTTTCTTTCATTCTTACAGATGCCATCCCTTCTATTCAAAGCAAGACGCTTAACTATGCGAAACTCCGCGTGAACTACAATAAGAATGGAAACGACAATATTGTGTTATATGGCTTGACCCCAACATTCCCCATTGGTGCAAACTTTCCGTTTGGCAATACTGTAGGTATTACCGTTGGGAATACATTGCCCGATGCCAACCTGAAGCCTGAGTTTGTGACATCGTATGAAGCTGGTGGTGAGTTTAGCTTGTTCAATAACCGCGTTAATCTTGATTTGGCTGCCTATACGCAACAATCAAAGGGACAGGTATTGACGGTAAAAATTGCCAACTCAACGGGTTTTTCAAACCTGGTTATAAATGTGGGAGAAACCAAAAACTGGGGCTACGAAGCAGATGTGAAAGTGCAGATCCTGCGTGCGAAGAAATTGAAGTGGGACTTTAATGTCCGCTACTCCTATAACGACAACAAGGTGGTTGATCTGTATCCGGGTATTAACGAGTTTCAATATGGCGGCTACAGTTACGCAAATACAAGTGTCATTAAAGGAAATCGCTATCCTTACCTGAAGACTGATGGTTACGTGTATGCAACAGATGGTTCAGGTCGCAGAATGGTAAATGCTACTACCGGTTACCCGCTTCGTAATACTACACTGGTAGGAAGAGGTGGTACACTGCCTCGCCATATACTTGGTGCTGGTTCTAAATTCACTTACGGCGATTTTGGACTTTCGTTCAATGTTGAATACCGTGGAGGTAACTACACGTTTAGTGACCTGGGTCGCCAGATGACCTTTACCGGGTCTGGTAAATGGACTGAAAACCGTGCACCGCAGATTTTCCCCAACTCTGCTTATACCGATGCAAGCGGAAAAGTGGTTGCCAATACCAGTGTACAGGTTCGTGAACCCGAATATGCACTCTGGGTGAGCAACTATCGCCTGATTTCTGAAAATTTCGTTACACCAGCCTGGTTTATCAAAATGCGTGATATCAGCCTGAGCTATACGGTACCCGCGAAGATGATTGCAAAAACCAAAGTGTTTTCCGGGGCAAGCATTTCAGTGTACGCGAGAAACCTGTTCACGATAGTTGATAAATCCAATTTCTATACCGACCCCGAGTTTAGCTATACTACCAAAGGCAACCTTGATCTGTTCTCCAGCAACGGTTTGGGTATCAACAACACCGGTCAAACACCACC